>CADACC010000011.1 GCA_902786275.1 uncultured Erysipelotrichaceae bacterium
TTCATCAAATCCTTCAAAATCATTGAAATCTAAATGTATTGTATCTTCTGTTTCATTTATGTAAACATCTTCAACTTCTTCTAATTCTTTTGCTAATTTTAATATTTCTTCTTTCATTTTTTCAATTCCTTCCTTTTTTACTATAATAATTATAACATTTTAATTTTTAAATGTCAATATATTAGGTTTAAAAGATAGAGAGTTTTTTCTTGCCTCTCTATCTTTTTTATAGTGTGAGACAATTTTTGAATTTTTTAAAAGTGCTTATATATTTTCGTTAGTCTTATAAAGTGTATCAGTAAATATATGTTGATATACATATCTATGATATAATTCCTTAGCAACTTTGTTATGTCTTCCTTCTATAACAACGTTTCCTTTTTCATTTAATAAAACCCATTTTTTAAAATTTCTTTTCATAATCTTTTCTTTCCTTTCCTTTTATTATCTTAATTATAATCTTTTTATTATAATTTGTCAATAACTTTTTTAATTTTTTTTATTACATTTTTGTTACAAAATTTTGTTTTGTCTTTCTTTTGTTGTTTTGTCTTTGTTAAGTTTATTTGTTGTTTGTTGTTTTCTCTTTGTGTGTTTTGCCTCTCTCTCTTAACTTGATTACATTATACTATTATTAGATGTTTTTGTCAACACTTTTCCGTAACTTTTTTAAAAAATTTTTTTAAGTGCTGTAATCCTTGTTAGAGTAAGGTTTCACGAATTTCCAAAAAATGGTAAAGTAATACTTTCTTAATTATGTTAATTAATTATGTCAAGAAGCGGAAAAGTCAAGAGTAGCAAGACTTTTGGGAAACAAACAAATGTTCGTTTTTTGCTACCTTTGAAAGCAAAAATGTTAAGTTATTATGTAAACCTAAAATTTGGATTGTAGCAGTCGATAACGTAAAAAAAGAGAGTTAAGCTTTTTAAAAAATTTTTTAGATTTTGTTAAAAAATTTTTTACTAAAAATTGTAAATAAAAATTTTTTAAATTTTTTCTTTTGTTAACAGAAAATTTTTGCAAGTCCTTCTTTCCAATAGTCCTTCCAATTTTTGCCAGTTTCTACGAAAGCATACTCGAAGAAACCCTTGTGGGGTAAGGTTTTGGGAAAATAATTTTTTGGTACTTTGAAAAAGTTTTCGCCTGGATCACTCAGACTCCAAAAATTTAAAAAAATCGGTAAATAGACTCCAAAAGTTTTTTCAGATCGGTAAACAGACTTCATAAAAAATTTTTTCCTTAATTTTAAACTTTTGGCCTTTCCGTCATTGACTTTCAGAAAATTTTATCTTACAATATACTTAATAAAAAAGGAGGACCATAAAAATTGAAGCTAGATTATAGTTTAGATGCGGAAGGTCGTAAAAATTTAGTTGACCAAATAATTAAAGAAACTCCAATATCAAGCTTATCAGAAGGTTACATAGAAATTTTATCCAATTATATTATTTCAGCCGAAAAAACAAAAGAAATATTAACAGATAATCGCATGCTAACTATTCAAAAGCGCGAGACCTCTTACCAAGGACTTGTTTCTCAATTTGAAAATGGTGAAGATGGAGTTTCGAACTTAATAATAGAAAATGACAAAAATATTTTATTAACGCCCAAAATAAAAATAACTCCGCGCGACATAGAGCGCAATCCAGATCTTAAAAATTTGCGCGAAGCTATCTCAATAGTGCAAAAAAGCGCGGAGACTGCAACAGGCAAGCGCAAATATAAATTAAAAAAACAATTAATAGAGATGTATCAAGAACAATATTTACTTAAAGATGATTTTCATAAAACACCGCGGACTTGCGCAAAACCTTGCTTATGCGGATTTGAGCGAGCACATACACATTGATGAGCAAGGGTTGCCGCACAGCGATGGAATTATTTCTTTTTTCAATCCATCTCATATTAGTGCTCTCTTGTGTAACTACTCAGCCCTAAAAGAAGAAACTTATGCAAAATTCAATACAGATATGTGAGGCGCAATGATAGATCTTGATAACGCAGTGGATGCCGCACTAAAAGATAAGTATCCTCTATACTATCAACTCTTGATTTATAAAATAGATGGAAGAAGTAATGCGGAAATCCAAGAAAACTTAGAGCGCGAATTCCATATCAAGCACTCTGTTGAATATATTAGCGCATTATGGCGCAACAAAATACCAAAGATAATTGCGGAAAATGAACAAAAGCGTTATTTAGAATGATATTATACTTATGCGGCGGTCGGTCAGTGGAAGAAATGTTCTCGATGTGGAGAATATAAACTTGCAAATAATCTTTTCTTTTCAAAAAATAAAACTTCTAAAGACCATTTTTATTCAATTTGCAAGGAATGCCGCAATAAAAAGAATAAAGAAGATAGATTAAAAATGCTTTTAACAAGAATAGATTAAAGGAGATGTTGATTTTTTATGCCAGATAAAGTTAAAACAAGATATTATTGTGAAAAATGCGGAAAGACAATGGATGAAAATCAATTTTTTACTTATAAAGATGGAAGTAAAACAGAATTATGTAAAAAATGTTTAACTATGCATATTGATAATTTTGATCCAGATACATTCTTATGGCTATTGGAAAAAATGGATGTTCCTTATATTCCTACTGAATGAAATACTTTAAGAGATAGAATTTATGAAAAAGATCCAAATAAATTGACTTCTTCTTCTGTTTTTGGTAGATATTTATCAAAAATGAAATTAAGACAATGAAAAGATTATAGCTGAGCAGATACAGAAAGATTACAAAAAGAATTTGAAGAAAGAGAAGAGGCGGAAAGAAAGCGCAGAGAGGAAAGAGATGCTTTAGCAAAAGAACAGTTTGAGAATGGCGAAATTTCAGAAGCGGAATATAAAACATTAACTTCTACTGAAGCAAGACATGCGGACGGCGATCCACCGGCCGAAATACCTAGTCCAATGCCAGTTCAACCAGCCGCTCCCGCACAAATGCAAACTCCGCTTCCAAATAATCCATGAGCTGTGTCTCCTGTTGAAGTACCAGTCCCTCCAATGAGTATTAATGCTTTTGATGATCAGTACATGGGAGAGGATGAATTACCCGACCCCGCAGCAGATTTAACTGAAGAAGATAAAGTAGCATTAGCTGTTAAATGAGGTAGAATGTATAAACCAAATGAATGAGTTGAATTAGAAACTGATTATGACAAAATGACTCAATCTTTTGATATTCAAGATGCAGATACAAAAAATACTTTAATTTTAATTTGTAAGACAAATTTAAAAATGAATCAAGCTCTTGATATAGGCGATATAGATTCTTTCCAAAAATTATCAAAAGTAAGTGAAAATTTAAGAAAATCTGCAAAATTTACAGCAGCGCAGAATAAAGAAAGTAAAAATGATTTTGTTGATTCTGTTGGGGAATTAGTATCAATGTGTGAAAGAGAAGGTTTTATTCCTAGATATGCTATTGATATTCCTCAAGATAAAGTAGATTTTACTTTAAAAGATATGAATGATTATTTATATAAATTAGTTACCCAGGACCTAGGTTTTGGGCAACAGATTGAAGATGCTTTAAAGAAAATTCAAATTCAAAAAGAGATGAATGAGGCGCTGGAGGAAGGGACGGCCGAGGTCGAAGATGAAGACTATGAAGCTTTTCTTGCGGAAGCCGAGAAACAAAAAGAAGCAGACCAAGAGACATTTGCTGAGCAATCTATTTTTGAAAAAGGAGATGATGCGGATGGCGCTTAGTGATATTTTACAGCATGTAGAAAATCAAGAAGCTAAAAAAGTTGGAATATCTGAAGATCGCATAAAACAACAAATGTCTAATTTAAGAAAACAGATTGCCTTTTGAAGAGAATATCCAGATATTTTTGTTGAGTTTTTATGCGGGCCTGATAATAAAGAAAATTTTAGCTTATTTTTCTATCAAAGATTATTCTTGCGCGCGGCGATGCGTCATAGGTATGCTTATGCAACCTTCCCTAGAGGTTATTCAAAATCTTTTTTATCAGTTTTAGTCTTAATGTTAAGATGTATTTTATATCCTAATTCTCACTTATTCGTTACTACTGGAGGAAAAGAGCAGGCGGCGGGTATTTTAAAGGATAAAGCAGATGAGATTTGTAAACTGATACCTGGAATTAAGAATGAGATTGACTGGACAAGAGGTGCTACTAAATCATCTAAAAATATGGTTGAGTATAAATTCAAAAATGGTAGCAAACTTGATGTTATGGCGGCTCAACAAAGTACTCGTGGTAAAAGAGCTACTGGTGGTTTGATGGAAGAGTGTATTTTAATCGATCAAACCATTTTAAATGAAGTTATTATTCCTACTATGAACGTTGATAGAAGATTGTCTGATGGATCAAGAGTAGAAGAAGAAGTTACAAATAAGAGCCAAGTTTATGTTACTACTGCGGGATGGAAGAATAGTTCAGCTTATGATAAATTAATTCAAATATTAATTCAAGAAATTATAGACCCTGCGGAAGCGGTCGTCTTAGGAGGATCTTGGCGCGTTCCAGTCATGGAGAAGCTATTAAAAAAATCTTTTATTGAAGAATTAAAGATGGATGGTACTTACAATGATAACTCTTTTGCTAGAGAGTATGAATCTGAATGGAGCGGAGATGCTGAAAACGCGTTCTTCTCTGCGGAGAAGTTTGATAAATACAGAGTATTATTGCAACCTGAGTATGAATATAGCGGCCGCTCAAATAAAACTGCTTTTTATGTATTAGGAGTTGACGTTGGTCGTTTAAAATGTACAACAGAAGTTTGTGTATTTAAAGTGACTCCACAATTACAGGGCGCCGCAATAAAAACATTAGTAAATTTATATAGTTATGAAGCAGAAGATTTTGAACAACAAGCTATTCATATAAAAAGGTTATTTTATAAATATAAAGCTCGTTCTGTTGTAATTGATGCTAATGGTTTAGGTATTGGCTTAGTTGATTTTATGACAAAAGCACAAGTTGATCCTGAATCTGGTGATGATCTTGCTCCTTTTGGAGTTGAAGGCGGAACTAATGAAGATATAACTGAACAATATAAAAAAATAAGCGGGCCTGGAGTTGAAAGTAATGCTATGTATTTAATTAAAGCAAATTTACCAATAAATACAGAAGCGCATAGTTATGTACAAACTCAATTATTAAATGGGAAAATTAAATTTTTAATTGATGAAACTCAAGCTAAGGTTAAATTATTATCTACAAAAGTAGGACAAACTATGTCTGGAGATAAAAGAGCAGATTATTTAAAACCTTTTACTTTAACAACAATTTTAAAAACGCAAATGTTGAATTTAGTTGAAGAAAATGAAGGTGCAAATATTATTTTAAAACAATCTAGCCGCGGTATTCCTAAAGATAAATTTTCTGCTTTTGAATATGGATTATATTATATAAAACAAGATGAAGATAGAAAGAAAAAAAGAAAGAAAAGAGATATTTCTCAATTTTTATTTTTAAACTAAAAGTAAATTTGGGCAGATTATGATTAATTTATTATGAAAAAAATAAATATATATTAGAAATGTATTAGTATATAAAAAATTATATCTATGTATATATATTTATACAGGAGGTAGAATGAGAGCGAGTCGAGGAGAAATCAAAATAGAAGAAATATTTGAGCACGCGGGACTAAATTACCAAGAAGAGTATTCTTTTGATGATTTGATTAGCTCAAATGGAATTCCTCTTAGATTTGATTTTGCTGTATTTGATGATGATGATAATTTACAATTTTTATTAGAGTATCAAGGAATTCAACATTATATAGCAAAAAGCAAATTTGGAGGAAAAAGCCGGTTTGAAAAGACAACAATATAATGATTTTTTAAAAAGAGAATATTGTAGAAAACATAATATTATTTTAATAGCAATTCCTTATACAGAAGAAAGTAAAATTAGTTATGATTATATTATGAATATATATTATGCGCTTGGGGGCTTTTAAAATATACTAAAAACAAAATTATAGCAAAGAGAGGTGTCAACTTTGATTAATAATAGAATGGATGAGATAAGAAAAAAAGGTTTTACTATTTCTAATGACACCGCAAATTCAGAAGAAACTTATGTTCCTGTTGATTTTTCTAAAATAAAGGTTGGTTTACAACATTTAGAGGATGCAACTTTATCAGATGTTTCTGTTTATAGCAGAATCAGTACTGATTTTGGAGATAAGGAAAGAATATTGAGAGCTATTGCAAGAAACGATTTACCTACAATGCAAGCTGTATCTAATTTCTTCTATAGAACAAGTGGTATATATGGAAGATTATGTAAGTATTTAGCTTATATGTATAGATATGATTGAATGATAACTCCTTATGTAAATGATGAAGAATTAAAAAATGATAAAAAATTATTAACAAATTTTTATAAAATATTAAATTATTTTGATAATTCTCAAATAAAGGAGTTATTTGGTAATATTGCATTAAAAGTAGTAAGAAATGGATGCTATTATGGTTATATAGTTGATAATGTAACTAGTGTTCAAGTCCAAGAATTGCCAATTAAATATTGTAGATCAAGATTTAATGTATGCGGCAAGCCCGCAATAGAATTTAATATGAGATATTTTGATGATAAATTTAAAGACGCTCAACAAAAAATGAAAATCTTAAATTTATTTCCAAAAGAATTTAAACGTGGATATATTCTTTATAAAGAAGGAAAATTAATTCCTGATTTTGAAGGAGATACTTCTGGATGGTATTTATTAGATATTAACAAAGCTGTTAAATTTAATATTAATGGGGAAGATTTTCCTGTTTTAATTGCGGTAATTCCTGCTATTCTTGATTTAGATGCTGCACAAGGTTTAGATAGAAAAAGAATGGCTCAAAAATTATTAAAAATTATTATTCAAAAAATGCCAGTAGACAAAAATGGCGATTTAGTTTTTGATGTTGATGAAGCTCAACAATTACATAATAACGCAGTAAATATGTTAGGTAAAGCTGTTGGAATAGACGTTTTAACAACTTTCGCAGATGTAGATGTTGCGGATATGGCAGATAAAAATACAACTACTACTGTTGATGATTTGGCTAAAGTTGAAAGAACAGTTTATAATGAAGCTGGAATTAGTCAAATGCAATTTAATACAGATGGTAATATTGCTCTTGAGAAATCAATTTTAAATGATGAAGCTTCAATGTATAATTTATTATTGCAATTTCAAGATTTCTTAAATTCTTTATTAATAAAATTTAATTTATCTAAAAAGATATCTTTTAGAGCACAAATATTAACTACAACTATTTATAATTATAAAGAATTATCAAAAATGTATAAAGAACAAATGCAAGTTGGTTACAGTAAACTATTAGCACAAATTGCTCTTGGACAATCTCAAAGTACAATTCTTGCAAATGCATATTTTGAGAATGATGTACTTGATCTTATTAATGTATTTATTCCACCTATGATGAGCTCAACAATGAATTCAGATGTTTTGAATAGAGTTAATGAACAAAATAAGCAAAACAAAGAGAATGAAAATGAGGCTGGACGTCCTACAAATGAGTCTCAAGGAAAAGAAGTTTCTGAAAAAACTTTAGAAAATCTTGAATCTCAAAAATAAAATGGGACAAAAAACATTAATAGAGTTTAAATAAAATTAAAATAATAGTAGTTAGAAAAGATAGGAGGATATCATTATTATGCATAAATCAATAGCAACAATAAGTTCTCCTGAATTTATAAATCTTCAACCTTTGGATATAAATCCTTTAATGAGTAAATGTGAAATAAAGGTGCTATATGTAGGACAAAACCGCAATGGCAGTTATATCAATAAAGAGGTTGCTACTGAAATGTCAAAAACATTAAGAGGTGCTCCTATCGTAGGTTATTATAAGCCAGAGAATGAAGATTTTGCAGATCATGGCGAACAGATTATTATTGATGATGAAGGTATTAAATTTAATTGTCTAACTAAACCTTATGGATTTGTTGCTCCAGATGCAAAAGTATGGTTTCAAGACTTTGAAGATACTGATGATTTTGGAAATGTTGTAACAAGAAAATATCTAATGACAACTGGTTATTTATGGACAGGACAATTTGAGGAAGCTCAAAGAGTTATTGATCAAGGAAATAATCAATCTATGGAATTAGATGAAGAAACTTTAAAAGGTCATTGGTCAATGGATAATAATTCAAATATGGAATTTTTTATAATTGATGACGCAATATTTTCTAAATTATGCATCTTAGGTGAAGATGTAGAGCCTTGTTTTGAAGGCGCTAGAGTGACAGCTCCAGATGTAAGTACAACTTTTACAAAAGTTGATGACAATTTTAAGAAAACATTATTTACTATGATGCAAGATTTAAAATTTGCATTAGAAGGAGGAAAAAACATGGAAAACGAAGAAGAAGTTATGGAAACTCCAGAAGTTGAAACTGAAGCAGTAGTTGAAGAAGAAGCTAAAACTAAAGAAGCTACTGAGGAAGTTGAAAATACTGAAGAAGTAACTGAATCAGAACCAGCTGAAGCAACAGAAGAAGTTGAAGAAACTGAAGATACTGCTGAAGTTGAAGAAAATCCTGTTGATGAAGCTGTAAATGATGTAGAATCTAATGTAGAAGAAAATGCGGAAGCCGCTGAGGAAGAATCAACCGCGACTGAAGAAGAACAACCTGCCGCTGAGGAATTTTCATTAGAGGATTACAAAAAACTACAAGCATCTTATGCAGATTTAGAAAATAAATATGCAGAGTTAGTAGAATTTAAAGAAACAATTGAATTAGAGAAAAAACAAGCTTTAATTGATAGTTTCTATATGTTAACAGATGAAGATAAAAAAGATGTAGTAGAAAATATCAAAACTTATAGCTTAGATGAAATTGAATCTAAATTATCTGTAATTTGTGTAAGAAAAAAGGTTAATTTTGATTCAGAGGATTCAGAAAAAAATGATAAGAATATAGAAGAAGAAAATTCACCAGAAACAACATTCAATCTTCCTCAAGAAGATGAAGCTGTACCTGCATGGATTTCTGCTTGTATAGATACTCAAAATAGCAAAAAATAATAAGGAGGAATTATAAACTATGAAAAGAATAGGTTATGGACAAGTTGAACCTAACCATCTTTCTGCTCAAAGAACTGGACAAATCTATGCTCAATTACCAGCTACTGGAATTGATCAATTAGAAAATGGTCAATTTGCAAAATATGACTATGCTAATAAAAAAGTAGATTTTTCAGCTAATGCTGAGATTGAATGGATGTTAGTATTCAATGAAGTAAAATTATATGATGGTTATAGACAAACATATAAAGATTATGTTGCTTTAGCATCAGATAATGCAGATAAAGTTATATATCCAAGATTATTTAAAACAAATATTGGTGATATATTTACAACAAACTGCTTAAAATTAGCTGCATCTTCAGCTACAGGAGAAACTGAAATGGGAGATTATGCAGAAGGACAAAAATTAGGAATAAATAATAAAGGATTTTTGGATCCAACAGTAAGCACAGGATTACAATTCCAAATTGTTAAAGTTTATACTTTAGCTGATGGACAAGATGCTGTTAAGGTTCAAAGAATCGCGTAAGAGGAGGAGTAAAGTATTATGTTAGAAAAAAATGAATTAATAAAACTAGCTAAGACAGTTGCTAATGCTAACCCTTCTTCTCAAGTAGCATATTCTTTTGGAGAAAATAAATTCAGTTATTCTGATTTAAATGACACTTTAAGAAAAGAGTTAAATGAATTAGCTGGTACTTACAGACAATATGAAAATAACAAAAATGTTATTTTTGAATTAATTGAAGAAACAATCACAGACGTACTTCCAAGAAAAGTTATGGAACAATATGGTATGTTTGCTGAAATCAAAACTTTAGCTCAAGGAGATAAAGCTAGATTCGTTACAAGAATAACAGAATCTGCAAGACGTAGAGCAAAAAGATTTGTTACTAGAGTAGGATTAGCAGGTGTTTACGAAGTATTCAAATTAGATGGAAAATACGTAGATGTAAATACAGAAGCTTATGGTGGAGCTGCTCAAATAGGATTTGAAGAATTCCTAGATGGAAGAGTAGATTTCGCTGAAATCCTTGACATTGTTATGGAAGGTTTAGATGAAGCTGTTTACAGAGAAATCGCTAAAGCTTTAATCGCAATGGCAGAAGAATTAAAAGGAGCTAATAAAGCTACAACAAATGCATTTGACGAAAGTGCTATGGACAACTTAATTGCTGTTGCTGATTCTTATGGAAAATCAACAATTTATTGTACATATGAATTTGCTGCAACAATGGTTCCAGAAGAAGGATGGAGATCTGATAATCATAAAGATGAGAGATGGGAAAATGGTTACTTAGCTAACTATAAAGGACATAATGTAATTGTTTTAAATCAATCTTATGAAGATGAAACAAATACAACAAAACTTATAGATCCATCTTATGCATGGATTATCCCAGCTGGAGATAATAGCAAACCAGTTAAGATAGCTTTCGAAGGACCTACAGCAGTTAAAGAAGTAGACAATGAAGATTGGTCAAGAGAAATTAGAGTTTACAAGAAATTTGGTGTTGCTACATTAGTTTCTAATAACATTTGTGTATATATAAATACAAGCTTATCACCAGAAAGCTCAATTTAGTTACATATCAGGGAAGAAAAGTTATAATTAGGAAATAAAAAGATTAATTATAATGGTTAATCTTCCCTCTTTTCTTTTATCTTTTGGAAGTTTGAAAAATATGAAAAATTATTATATATTATTTATAAGGAAAAATATAGAAAGATAAAAGGAGGTATAAAACGAATGATAGATAGAAATAAAATTATTGCTTTAACAAATAGAGATACTGGCACTGTTGAATATACATTACCAGATACTGGAACTCGTAGAGTTTTTAGTCCTGGAGAAACTAAAATGGTAACTTTTGACGAGATAGAAAAATTATCTTGGGCAAGAGGTGGAAGAGCTTTATTAAAAAATTATCTTATTATTGGAGATAATGAGGCTACGCAAGAAATTTTAGGTGAAATTGAGCCAGAATATTATTATGATCAAGAAACTATTAAAGAACTTCTTTTAAATGGTAGTCTTGATCAATTAAAAGATGCTTTAGATTTTGCTCCTGCTGGAGTTGTTGATTTAATTAAACAAGAAGCAGTAGATTTAAAAATCAATAGCATAGACAAGAGAGAGGCAATAAAGAAACAAACTCATTTTGATGTAGATACAGCAATAAGATTAAATCAAGAAGAAGAAGAAACAAATAGCTCTGTGGCAGCTACAACCAAAAGAAGAACTAGCCCTCTAGCGGCTAATACTCAAAAAACAGATAGTAGCGGCGCGCAAGGTAAATATAAAATTATAAATAAATAATACAAGGGAGGTGTAATATGGCTAATTTATATACTACACCTTTTTCTGACATTTATGATTCTTTTCTAGCAAAAGTAACTGATGATATGTATATGGAATTGTCTAAGGATGATACTTATCAAATGTTAGAAGAATTATTATTATCTGCAATTCCTAAATTTGAATTTCCTCGTAAGGATCTTTCAGATTACAAAAAATCTTATACTACTACAACTACTGTTGATGAACAAACTAAAACTGTTTATAAAGTTGGATTTTTCAATAATAGATTAACTTCAGAAGAAATTAATATTTTAGCAACTTATATGGTAGTAGAATGGTTAGGTCAGCAATTAGCTAGTATAGAGAATGTAAGAATGAAGTATAGTGGAACAGATTTTAAATTTACTTCTCAAGCAAATCATATTCAAAAGTTAGTTACTTTAAAGAAAGAATATGAAAGAGAAGGGTTTCATTTACAAAGATTATATAAGAGAAGGACTTTAACAGAAGATGGCTATGTAAGGTCAACTTTTGATGTTATCATGAAACCTCTTACAGAGAGGAGTTCTGATAATGGTTAGTAAATATAATGTAGATATTTCTACAGAAGATATTTTAGCAAATCTTAAAAGGCTTATAAATAAGACCTATAAATTATTACCAAGTAGAGAAGAGGGAACCGATTGAGAGGTTCCTTTATCTACTATAATAGAAGAACTTGCTGGGATGTACGAATTATTTAATCAAGATATAGGTCCTGATTATGTTTCTTTGCTTAGTAAATTAGAAGGGCTTAAGAGTTTAGATAGTGAAGACTTTTTCAGTTTTAGAAGAATGATTTTTGATTGTTTAAACCTTATGAATAAGGTGAGTGAATATGTCAAGTCTAGATAATTTACGTACAAGATTAACTTATCAAGGCGGAATTGCGCAAGAAGATAGAATGGATCAAGATAAATTAAGAAGTTTAAAGAAAGCTTTACTTTATAGTTATCAAGCGCAAACAGCAGTTTTAGAAGATGGTAGAGAATTTAAATGCTTAATAAATCATGATAAGTTAAAAGAAGATTATGATGATAAAATTATTTCAATTCCTTATGAAGATGTATGTCTAAATGGAGGAGATGAAAAATTTATAGATTGGGATCCTGAAGATTTAAGAAAAATCAATATGAAAGTAGGAGATACTTTTACTTGAAAAGAAACTGATACTCATTGGATTGTTATTCAAGAGATATTAGAAGAAAACGCTTATTTCAGAGGGACTATTAGAAAAGCTCAAGATGAAGTTGTTATAGATGGCAAGTCTTATCATGGCTGGTTCAGTAGAGATAATGATGAAGCCCTATGGCATACAAAAGGAAAGACTTCTTGGAGCGAAATGGGATATGAAGTGATATTATATATAACAGCAGATGATACAACAAGAGGTTACTTTAGTAGATTTAAAAAAGTAACTATAAAAGATAGATTATGGCAAGTTCAAATGGTAGATGATATAACATCAGATACTATGTTGATTATTTTCTTAAGAGAGACTTTTACAAATGAATTTGAAGATGCGGAAGCCGGTGAAGGATCTCAAGACGAGGTAACTCCTTCTCCAGATGAGACTGATCCTACCCCAACCGAGGCCGCCGCAATAATTGGAAAGGATAGTTTATATCCTTTTGATACATCTGTTTATACTATTGAAAATGCTTTGGATGGAACTTGGTTCCTAAGCAACTCTAAAGCAAAGATAGATGGGGTTTCTCCTACATCTGTAACAATCACTATTGTCACTTCAAAGAGTGGTTCTGTTGATTTAATATATAAGAGAGATGGAGAAGAAGATATTATAAAAACAATTACAATAAATTCTTTATAGAAAGGAGGATTAGATGAAAAGAGACCTTATAGAAACAGTTTCGACAAGTATTAGTTCATCTTTCCTTTCTATTGAGAAAGATATTAGTTTAATATTAACGAAATTGTTTTTTGACCATAAAGTATATAATAAACAATTATTAAGATTATTAGTTATTCCAACTAAAGATTGTTTATCTAATTTATCAAATGAGGAATATATTGAAAAGGTTAATAATACAAGTTTAGCTACTCTTGTTCAAGAAGGTTATATAAAATTAGCACCAAAAATTGCTATGCCTGAACATGAGAAAGTAAAATCTTATATTATTCTTACTTTTGATAATTTTAGTCCTAATGCAACAAATCCAGAATTTAGAGATTGTACAATTCATTTTGATATAATATGTCATACTGATTATTGAGTTATGGATGATTATCAAATTAGACCTCTTAAAATTGCAGGTTATATAGATGGAATTTTAAATAAGTCTAAATTAACTGGAATTGGGGAACTTAATTTTATGGGATGTAATGAATTAGTATTAGATGAAGTTTTATCAGGATATACTTTATCTTATAGAGCTATTCATGGCTCAGATGATAAAATACCGGGAGAAGAAGAGTAATTAATGATTAATGAATTATTATTATTATCTGGAAATGATATTCCTTTAGAAAAATTAAATCTTTTATTTCACCCTCCAACAGTAAGAGAAATTGCTTACATAGGAGAAGATACCTTTTTTACAGGTTGTGAGATATTAAGATTTTCAAAAGAGAATTTAAGTGAAGAGGACAAAAATCATTTAGAGAATATAAGTAATTTTAATATAATAATGTCAATAATTAGAGAAAAAAATGAGGGAACACAATATAATAGACAATGTGTTTTACAAGTTTTATCTCTATTGTTTCCTTCTTATAAAATTAATTTAGATTTTGATAAATCTGAAATAATTTTTAAGCAGGATGATATAATGCTTAGTTTAAATGAAAAAAATTATGATATTTTTTTAGAAGCATTGAATGAAATATTAGTTTTAGGCGGCGGAGATAAAGAATATAATCCGGCGGGAGGTCTTGCAAATAAAATTGCAGAGAAACTAAAAAGAGGTCGTCAAAAAGTGGCGGTCAAAGAGTCTAAAAGTAATCAAAAAGTTGCTATTTTGAGTAGATATATTTCAATTCTTGCAGTAGGTGAAAACAAAGATATGAATGCTTTGTTGAATTATTCTTTATATCAGTTATTTGATGAATTTAAAAGATTTCAATTAAAACTTGCTTTTGATGCGCATCAAAGTGCATTATTGGCGGGCGCCAAGTCAGAAGATTTGGGCGAGGTTAAAGATTGAATGAAAGATATTCATTCAAATGATGAGGATGAAGAACAATAAAAAATGTTCTAATTGATTTTTTAATACTAGCAGAAAGAAATAAAAGGAGTTTTATAAATCAATAAAAATATAAAAGGAGGAAATTTATATGAAGTTTGGTGTTCGTGAGATTGCTAACGTAGTTTTCAAAGCTAAAACAGCTCAAAAAATTGGTTCTACAACATTTTTACCAGGTCAACCAGTTCTTTACATAGACACAGCTAAAACTTCTACTATTGAAGGAGCTGCTACAACAGTTTATGCTCAAGGTGGTAGAGGAAACACAAGACTTATTGCTTGGGAAGGTGAGAAAACTTTAACTTTCACAGTTGAAGATGCATTACTTTCACCAATTGGTTTCAATATTTTAAGTGGTGCTGGTTTATTTAAAGATAGCGAAAAAACTGTTCATGTTCATATGACATCTGCAGCTGTTGTATCTGCAACAGGAGAAATTGATTTAACAGATGCTTTAAATGAAGATGATCAAATCGACGCAACAGCTCCTATATTCATTGCAGTTACAGAAGCTGATGGATCTATAACAGGAGAATTAGTTGAGAATACAACAGTTGCTTCTGATGGAAAGAAAATTACAGGAGCTACTAAAAATGAAGGAGACACAGTTAGTGTTGACTATTATATCACAAGAAATGCAGGAACTGTTTCTGAATTACAAATTGATGCAGAAAACTTCGCAGGTTACTACTATGTAGAAGCTAGCACATTATTTAGAGATCAAAATACAGGTAAAGATTTACCAGCTGAAATTACTCTACCTAATGTTAAAATTCAATCTAACTTCACATTTAGTATGGCTAGCACAGGAGATCCTTCAACATTTACATTCACAATGGATGCAATGCCTGGATACACATATTTCAATCATACAAAGAAAGTTTTATGCGTAATTCAAGTTGTTGAAGACTTTGAGGATGCTGGAGCTGACTTAGATTCAGTTATGAAACATCCTGGTGATGACGAAAGCATTTAGTTTATAGTACCTTCTTATAAAGTAGGTATTTAAGGAGGAGTAATATCCTCCTTTTTTTTAATATATAAAGGAGGAAAAGTATGAGCGCACTTGGAGAATATGTTCATATGTTAACCAATAATTATTTAAAATATGGTGTTAGTAGAAATTCTCAAGGGAGTCCTGCGTCTTCTAGAGCTACAAATTTGGAAGCTTATAGGAAAATGAGATTGGGTGAAATTCCTCCTATAAATAAAAGTAATGTAAATGTTTTAAAACAGGTTTTAATAAACAATACAAGTAAAAGTGAGAATCAAGATATTGCTGTCCTTGATCGAAATTTTCAAAGAAGAATTGATTTAGTTTATGAAGCTTTGGGAAGATTGACTAGTGTTGAAAATATTAATTCTTATAATTATAGCGGCGGGTCTAACGCATGGCAAGCCTCGCAAAGGTTCACTGTAGGAGGAACAGAAGGAACAACTCAGGGTTTTGGTATTCCTCAAATTAGAGAATTAAAAACTTTGAGAGAAGATATTGAAAATTTATTAAATATTGCAAGCAAAGGAGTTATGACTCAAGCTCAATTTGATGAGTTACAACAAAAATATAATGCTATGTCTAATAAAGTATCTTTATCTGCTTCTATGGAAGGAGCTTCTTTGTCTAATATTAAGAGTATGGCTGGTCAACTTCAAGAGGCAATCAATATTTATAATTTTACAGATACATATAATCATGTCGTTGGAGATTGAGGTGAATTATTTGTTGCTTCTTTAGCTTTAACTGCGCAAGATCTTGCTGAGGAAAATGCGGACGCCGCAATAATGAAAATTTTAAATGGAGTAAAAGGAAGTCAAAGAAGTAATGCTTATTTAAAGAAATCTGATATTGCTATTGATGCATCTCAATTTAATCAAATAAATAGGCAATCAAATGGTAATGGCTTTTGATTAAAGAGAAGTCAAGATAAGGTTGATGTTCAAATCTCTTTTCATGGAGAGTTAGTTAATGCTACCGTTAAAAACTATAAAGAATCAACTTATAATAAAGAGGGAGGATTAAAATTACAAAACGTTCCTCTTTTATATGCTTTAGTATATATTAATAGACAAGGAGATTTGGCTAATCATTGATTAAATAGACAAGTTATTCCAGCTCAATGAACTGGTAGAACTTCTATTGGTAATTTTAATTATATAAATCGTTTAATAAAATTTGAACTTGCTTATGAAGCTCTTGCAAGCGGAAACCCTTTAAAAAAAGGTGTTGATAAAGCCAATATATTTGTTTGATTAAATAGAGAACACCCAGAAAAAACTGTAGTATTATCTACTGCAGAGATGTTATCTGGAGCTGGGTTAGATAAATATTTTGCTTTTACAAGAGAAGATTTATTAGCAGATGGTATTGCTAATAGAGATCCTGGTTTTGCGGCAGCCAATAAACCAGTAGAAGGAGAATCTCATAGCGCGGCAATGTCTCGTATTGCAAATGTTTTACATCACTTAAATTCAATTAGTATTGGAGTTAGATATAAAGATCTTACATTATAAAGTTTGATTTTTTAGAAAAATCATTATATAATAAAAGGAGAAAAAAGGAGGATTTTAAATGGCAAAAGTAAGTTATGCAAATTTAAAATTAAAAACAAAAGAGGAAATTAAAGAATTTGATTTTAATGGAAGTAAAATTGAAGTTCTACAATATTTACCTCTACAAGATAAGATTGATTTAATAGATATTACTTGTCAAAAAGCAAGAGAAGATAGATTATATAGTCCTATTAAAATTGATGCTTATTTTCATTTACATTTAGTATATTTATATACAAATTTAACTTTTACAGAGAAACAAAGAGAAGATGAATATAAATTATATGATTGTTTAATGAGTAATGGTTTAATAGACAGTGTATTGATGAATATGAATAAAAAAGAATATGAGTCTTTATTAGATTTATTAAATCAAAAGATAGAAGATGAATTAAAATATAATACTACTGCGGCAGCCATCCTTAATCAATTAATCACAGACTTACCAAAAAATGCGGAGGCCGCAAAAAAGATTATGGATGAATTTGATCCTAAGAAGTATCAAGCTGTAGTTGATTTTGCTACAGCAGCAAATGGTGGTAGATCAATATTACCTGAAGCATAATTTTAATTGGGTATATTAAATTAATTTTATTAACCTTTTTATCACATATTTGTGATAAAAAGGTTTTTTCTTTTTGGAAGAAAGAGAAAAGGAGAAAAAAGGATTATGGCAAAATTTGATTATGGAAGACAAATTGAATATGGTATTCGTTTTGTCGTAGATAAAGCTGCTTTGAATGATCTTCAAACAGAATTAAATAAAATTCAACAAACTAGATTTGATACAGTTCAAATGAAATTAAATACAACAGATTTAGATAAAGTAAGAAAAGTTTATTCTGATGTAAAAGAAGATGCAAAGCAATTACAAGATGTCTTAAATAAAACTTTTAATACTAATTTAGGAACTTTTAATTTAAAAGCTTTAAATACAGAATTAAGTAAAATAAATTTAAGTAAAATGCAGAGAGATTTTGCTGCAATAGGAGCTACTGGTGCAAATGCTTTTAGACAAATACAAGCCTCTATTGTAACTCAAAATTCCGCTTTAAAGCAATCTAATGAATGATTAGATAAAATGGCGACTACTTTTAAAAATACTGTTCGATATGGTATTTCTTCAAGTGTATTTAATAATTTATCAAATTCTATTCAAAAAGCGTATGATTATACAGTTAAA
This sequence comes from uncultured Erysipelotrichaceae bacterium, assembly GCA_902786275.1. Classification (GTDB taxonomy): domain Bacteria; phylum Bacillota_I; class Bacilli_A; order RF39; family UBA660; genus RUG13160. Next base: position 18,321 of record CADACC010000011.1, read on the forward strand.
TTAGATAGTTCTTTAAATGATATTAGAATAGTTACTGATAAATCAGCTGAAAGCATGAATCAATTTGCTTTACGAGCAAATAAAGCAGCTCAAGAATTAGGAAAATCAACAAAAGATTATACTGATGCTTCTTTAATTTTCTATCAACAAGGTCTAAATGATGAAGAAACAGCAGTTAGAACAGAAGCTACTTTAAAAGCTGCAAATGTTACTGGGCAATCAACAAGAGAAGTATCAGAACAATTAACAGCAGTTTGGAATGGTTATAAAGTTCAATCTGCAGAGGTTGAATTATATGTTGATAAATTAGCAGCAACAGCTGCCGCAACGGCTGCAGATCTTGAAGAATTAAGTACAGGTATGTCGAAAGTAGCTTCTGCCGCAAATATTATGGGTGTAGATGTTGATCAATTAAATGCTCAATTAGCTACTATTGTATCTGTAACTAGAGAAGCTCCTGAATCAATAGGAACTTCATTAAAAACTGTTTATGCTCGTATGAGTGATATTGAGGCAGGATTAGATGGAGAAACTTCTCTTGGAAAATATACTGCTGATATGGCAGATTTTGGAATTAATGTTCTTGATGCGAATGGCAAATTAAGAGATATGGGAGATGTTGTTGAAGAGATTGGTGGAAAATGATCTTCTTTAACAAGAGAACAGCAAGTTTCTTTAGCTCAAACAATTGCAGGCCAAAGACAGTATTCAAGAATGATGTCTTTATTTGATAATTGAGATAAATATGTTGAAACTTTAGAAATTAGTAAAAATGCAATGGGGACTTTACAACATCAACAAGATATCTATATGGAAAGTACTCAAGCTCATATTAATCAATTAAGCACTGCATGGGAACGTGTTTATAGTGCAATGATAGATAAAGATGTAATTATAGGAGTTACAGATGGATTAACTTCTATTGTAAAATTAATTGCTCAATTTACAGAATCTGTTGGAGGCGGAATTGGAGTTCTTAATATTTTAGGAACTACTTTTACAAAAGTATTTAGTACTCAGATAGCTAGAGAATTAATGATATTTAATCATAATATTCAGAGTTCATTTGATACAATGAGAAATCAAAATTTTGCAAAAGCAATTTCAAGTCAATTTGCAGAAACAGGACAAGGAAATGAAATTCAAAAAACTGTAAATGGTTGATTACAAGATTTTTCTAAGTATAGCACTCTATTAAATGAAACACAAAGAGAAAGTTATGGAGAATTCATTAAACAGGGAGTTGAAATAGAAAATCAAGTTGCTTTAGAGCAAGAAAGAACTGCAAATGCAGAAAAATATTATGATATTCTAGCAGAACATAATAATCAAGCTGAAGAAAATGCTATTTCTTTTCAAAATATTGAAAAAGAAGATATAGAACTTACTACAAAAATGTATAGACTATTAGAAGATGAGTACGCTTTAGCTGAAAAATCAGCTAAATTAGCTTCATCTTTAAATAATCCAGAAGATCAAAGAAGTGAAGAGGCTTTTTTAAATGATGTAAGTCGATTAGCAGATAATTTAAATTTATTGACTCCACCAACAGAAAAAGCTACAAAAGAACTTGAACAACTTAAACAAGAATATGAAAACGCAGATTTTTTAGAAAATGAACAAACTGTAACAAGTTGAATTTCAAGAGTTCGTAATTATATGCAAGAGGTTCAAGAGGCTAGTTCAAATGCAAAAAGAGCTCTAGACCGTCAATTAAATGGAGACAATGAAAAATTATTAAATTCACAAAAAGAATACGAAGATCAACTAAAAAAAATAAAAGAACAACTTGAAAAGGTTAGTGTTACTGATTCTGTTATAAAATTAACAGGATCTATAGGGCAATTAGCAACTGCTTTTTCTATGATTCCTCGCTTTAAAGATATATGAACTAATGAAGATTTGTCTGCAGGGGAAAAAGCTTTACAAATAACTACTGCTTTAGCTTCTTTTGCGACGATGTTAGGTAGTAGTTTTAAAGGACTTGGATCTGTTGTATTTAATTTGGCAGGTCATTTTAATCTTTTGTCTGAAGAAGAATTACTTGCAGGAAAAGCTGGAGCAGCCGCATGAGCAAAAATTCTTTTACCTATTGCAGCTGTAGCAGCCGCTATTGCAGGAATTATTGCTTTAGTAAAAATTCTTATAGATGATTATAATAAATTAGCTAATGCTGCTGAAGAAGCGACTAAAGTAACTAAAGACTTACAAGATCAAGCTCAAGCTTTAGCAAATACTCAAAAACAATTAGAAACAAGTTTTGAAGCTTATAAAACTGCAGAAGAAAATATTGAAAATTGTGCAAAAGGGACTAAAGAATGACAAGAAAATCTTGAAACTGTCAATGATACTGCTAAAGAAGTTTTAAAGAATCTTGAGAGTTTAGGAAATATAGATTTAAGTGATTTATTTTTTGTAGATTCTGAAACTGGGAAACTTACTTTAAATACGCAAGCATTAGCCAATGTTTTAGATGAGACTTCTAAAAAAGCTACTTCTATGGAAATGGGAGCGAATAGAGCAAGTGCTGAAGCAACAAAAGCTGAGGCGGATGCACAATTATTAGCTATTGCAAGAGAGATGAACCCTGTTGATTTTTGAAAATCTCTTGCAGGAGGCTCAGGGATAGGAAGCATGATAGCTCCAATTTGAGGAACTGGAATTGGGGCAGGAATGGCTTGAGGAGATTGAGATGCTCAAAATGAAAAAACAAAAGAGCTTTTGTATGGCAATTTAGATAATTTATTGGATGCAAATACGACAGATGATTTTAGAAATAGATTAGAAAATTTAGGTCTTAAAGTAGATCAAATTACTAATGATGAATTAACAGTCTTCCAGCGCCAATTAGAGAATGTTGCTAGCAAAGAAGAATTAGCAGCTCAGAAATTAGATGCTTATGATAAATTAAGTATTCAAGAATTATTAGGTGGAGATGCTAGTGCGGCAACTGTTAATCTTGTTCAACAACAAATGAAAGACTGACCAGGGATAAGAGAGGGACAAGAAGAAGTTTATTTAAAAAGTCTTTCTAAAATGGGAAATACTTCAGAAGTTCAATATAATGACATTTTAAGACGATTAACAGATGCTGGATATACTTATTCTGCAGGAAAAAATATAATAAGAGGCTCAGGAGAAAATAGAGCTTTTGAATTTAAAAATGCTAAAGGAGAAGAAGAAGTTATTTCTTATAAAGAGCTTGCCAATATGTTAGCTCAGGCAGACAGTAGACAACGATATGAAGAGTTAGGGACAGGTTATGAGAAACTATGAAAAGGATTGGAAAGTGACTTTGTTAAGAATGATTTAGGATATAAAGATTTAGCAAATGAACTAAAAGAATTTTATACAAGTGGAAATTTAGAGAATTTAAATAGTTCTCAGGTCGAAGACTTAAAAGCATGGAATACTTTAACTCAACAAAATAATCAATTTGTTTCTAAAGGATTAGGAGTTGATTATGCTCAATTAATTTCTCCAGATATGCAAAAAGATTTAAATGAAGCTGCAGCAAATTATGAAACAGCAGCCCAAGATTTGGTATCTAAATATGATGAAGCAATTCAAAATAGTTTTAAACAAATTGATACTTCTGATTTATCTCTTTCTGGAAGTACAGCTCTTTTAAATACTTTAAATGGAGTTTTAGAGACAGGGGGACAAGAAGCTCTTGATAAAATAACTACTAAATTTTCAGAGATGTCTCAAGAAGAGTTAAGTAATTATGTTGATACTTTATTAGAGAAAGAATTAGATGTAGCTACTCAAATTCATCAACTATTAGCAGGAGAAGAAACTAAAGAAGAGTATAAAGCTATGGGGCTTGATGTTCAAGAGGTAGAAGATTATGCTAATTATTTATCTAAGATTTCAAATGGAATAGAAGATTGAGATGATAATGAAAGCGATTTAGCTAATACTATGGAAAAAGAAGCAGAAGCTAATATAGTAGTCGCAAAATCCATTATGAGAATGAATAATGGAATCGAAAAATTATCAAAAGGTCAAGAAGATTGATTAGATGTATTAAAGAAATCAAGCGTAGAAAGTGAAGAATATTTTGATTCTTTGACACAATTACAAGATGCAACAGGAGATTTATTAGATTTAACTGAGGACGCAGAAAAATCTTTAAATGGGAAATTTTTTGAAGAAAATGCAGATTTAATTAAAAAAGCTTCAGAAGGTAATGCAGATGCAATTGATCAATTAAGAGAAAAGGCATTAGAACCTATTGTTTTAGGCCTTGAGCTAGATACTTCTTCAATAATAGATAATAACGAGCTATGGAATAGAGTTCAACAAATTCAAGCTGTTTTAGATGAAAATCCTTTTGAATGAGGTACTAATGTAGATTTATCCGGTCTTAATGTCGGTGAACAATCTATGTTAGACTTTATGAATCAGATGATTTTAGATGCTGGAATGACAAAAGAGCAAGTTAATACTATGTTATCTGGAATGGGATTTCATGCAAATTTTGCAACTGAACCTCAAAAGATAATGGTTAAAGAACCAGACACTACAATTGAACATGTTAGAAAAGTCTCTAAAGGCACAAAACCTGGAAACGATGGAGAAACTATTGAAGAGTATGATATAGAAAAAACTGTAGAAGTAAGGCCAGGAGCTACTCATGAAGGTAGTGTTGATGCATATTCTTTAGAAACTGCTCCTCCAGGATCAGTTGTAGTCCCAGCGATTAATTCTATGACAAAAAAAGCATCTGGATCTGCAAATAATTATTCTCCACGAAACAGAGGCGGCGGTAGCTCTGGTGGCAAAAAAGGCGGAGGCGGTGGAAAAGGAGGAGGAGGAGGTTCCTCTAAAAAAGCCGATAAAATGGATCCGCTTAAAGAAGAGATTGACCGCTATCATGATGTTAATGTTAAACTTGAACAGATAGAAACGACTTTAGACAGATTAGAAGATGCTGAAGATAAAGCGTTTGGCGGAGACCTTGTAAAAAATTACAATAAGCAAATTGAAGCTTTAAATAACCAAATTACAGTTACTCAACAAAAATTAGGTATCGCCGCAGATGAAATGAAAGAACTTCAAGGAAAACTTTCTGGATCTGGGGTAAGATTCAATTCAGATGGTACTATTGGAAACTACGCGGCCGCGCTTAAAGCTCAAGAAGATTATGTAAATGGTATTATAAATCATTACAATTCTCTTGGTGCAGATGCCCAAGAATCTTATAAAGAAACTGTTGAACAAGCAAAAGAAAATTTTGATAAATTTAAAGAAAATTTAAAAAGATATGATGAACTTGTTACAGATGAAATTCCAGATTTACAAAATCAAATTCAAGAAGCAATAGATAAAATAACAGAAAAGAATATTGAGAAGTTTAAAATGGAAGTTGACCTTCGTTTAGATATGGCAGAGGCTGAAAGAGATTGGAATGAGTTTAAGAAAAAAGTTATCGATCAAATTGATGATGATGATATTCTAGGAAATGCTAAGGCTAGAATTGAAGATTTAAGAACTTATCTAAATGATTTAGATACAGGCGAAGTTCAAGCTTTAGGTAAACATGTTCAAGAAACTTTAGATGAGTTAAGAGCTTTTGATAAAGGTTTAGATAATGTTTATGGAAGAGAAAGAGCGCAATCATTAGAAGATTTAGAAGAATATTTTGATAACTTAAAAGATGCATTAGAAGAAATTGTAGAAATTCAAGATGAGTTACAAGAAGATGTTCTAGATCAAATGGATGCAGTTCAAGATAAGATTGATGATCAAGTTGATACTTTTGAAGCAATTTCAGATTTAATTGAACATGATATGACTTTAATTCAACTTACTCTTGGCGAAGATGCTTATGCGGAATTGAGTAATTTCTATAAGGCTCAACAAGATAATTATAATAAACAATTAGATTTCCAAAGACAACAAGTAGATTATTGGAAACAACAAATGGATGCGGTTGAGCAAGGTTCAGAACAATTTGATGCGGCTAGAGAGAAATGAGCGGATGCCGTAGCAGATTGGAATGATTTAGTTGAAGATACTATTGAAAATTTACAAGACCAATTAGAAAATACTATAAATGCGATATTTAAGAATTTAAATGATAATTTAACTAATAATAAAGGTTTACAATATGTAAGTGATGAATTTGAGATTGTTGGCGAAAGAGCTGAACAATTCTTAGATGAAATAAATAGACTTCAAGGAATTGCGGACTTAGCTGATAAATATCAAGATGCTATAAATAATACAAACAATATCTCTGCTCAAAGAAAATTAAATGCGGCGATGGAAGAGCAATTGAACGCATTAAAAGATGCAGACAAGCTAAGTGAAAAAGATATTGAAAGAGCTCAAAAGAGATATGACTTAACTGTTGCTCAAATAGCTCTTGAAGAAGCTCAAGCACAAAAGAATACTTTGAGATTGAGAAGAGACACTCAAGGTAATTATAGATATCAATATGTTGCAGATGATGAAGCTGTAAACGATGCTGAAAATAAATTAAGAGAAGCTTATAATTCTTTATATAATTTTGATAAAGAAAGATATATTGATAATTTAAATGAAGCTTATGATACTTGGAATGACTATCAAGAAGCAATGGCGGAAGCTGCACAAATCAATGACCCAGAGTTAAGAGCTGAAAAGGAAGCTTTAATACAACAAGAATATGGAGAAATTATTAATGGTATCGTAGAACAAAATGAAAAAATAAGAACAGATTTAAGAGAATCTGCTTTTATGGATTTAGCTAATTTAAAACAAGAAGAATATGATACTTATATGAATATGACTCAAGCAGAACAAGATGTAATTCTTAATAATTTGATTCCTCAATGAGATGATGGAATTCAACAGATGATTAGCTCAATTAAAGATGAAGGTGGATTTGAACCTACAACTACAGAAGCTTTTGATAATATTAAACAAGCTGCTGAAGACTATGATGCGGCAGTTCAAGATATTCAAGAAGATATTAATGCAACTGTTGGGGATGTTTTAGATGGCGAAGATAAAATTATTGCTATAAATCAAGACTTAACTGTAAGTAATAATGATGTTGTAGATAGTTATAAAGCGGAATTAACTGCTGTACAAGAACTTGCGGCAGGGGTTAATGATCTTGCGGACGCGTACAAAGATGAATTGCAAGCTGCAAAAGATGCTCATGACTATTTAGCTAAACAAAGAGAAGAAGCTGCAAAAGCCGCGGCTGAAGCTGAAAAAGGCAAGACCGCAGCTAAAGAGACAGTTGCTACTCCTTTACCAGAAACTAAACCAGCACAAACAACTGCAGCACCTGCTCCCGCACAGAATTCTAATCCTCATGCAGGATATAGATTAGGTGGCCAAGCTTATACCATAGTTTCTGGAGATACCTTATCAGGAATTGCGAGAAGATTTTATGGAAAAGCAAGTTTATATACTGAAATTTGGGCACATAATAAAGATCATTTAAGAGGTAAGAATGCAAATCGTATTTATCCAGGAGAAATAGTATATCTAGATACTGGTGGATACACAGGAGAATGAAATAGTGGTGGAAAACTTGGAGTATTACATCAAAAAGAATTAGTATTAAATGCAAAAGATACTAAAAACTTACTTGATACTGTTGCAATTATGAGAAATATAACTGCGGCAGTTGGAGAAAATACTTTACAAAGACTTTCTGGAGCAACTTCTGGAAGTTATATAACTAATGGAGATGGCAAAGGAATATTAGAACAAGATGTTCATATTACAGCTAATTTCCCTAATGTAAGAAGTGCTATTGAAATAGAAACTGCATTAAATAATTTAACAAATGCAGCCTCTCAATATATAGGAAAACAATAGATAATAAGGAAGATACTATTCAGTATCTTCCTTTTTTATTTTGGTTAATTTAGATTAATAAATATACATAAAAAATAAAATTATATAGAATTAAATTTTAGGAGAAAAAAGGAGAGATAAAGAATGAGTGCAACAAATTATGAGAAACAAATTCTTGACACAATCCAAAAACTTGTAGACAATGCAGTACAAAATGCTAGTTATGATAAAACTATTCAATGTACTATTTTAAAAGTGCAAGATGCTGCAATGGGCAAATATAAGGTTAAATATCAAGATAGTGCTTTTTATGCTTATTCTACTACAACAGATGTAACTTATGCTGCTGGTAAATCAGTTTATGTTCTTGTCCCAGGAAATGATATGGCAAGTAACAAAACTATTATTGGAACAGTAGATAGTTTAGGCGCAGATTATATTAATAATATCTCAATAGAAAATAGATATGATATAATTGGTAATAATATAGCATCATCAGAAGATATATTTGGATTATGCTCTTATAAATCAGGCGGGGATTCAGTAGTTTTATATGATTATGATAATGATATAAATTTAATAAATTACAATGCGGAGGCCGCAGACTTATACATCAAGAAAGGTACAGCTTTATTATTAGGAGCATACTTTAAAACAGACCTTCCAACAGAACAGAAATTTAGAGGAAATTATGGGATATCTTTCGAAACTATATATGCAGATGAAGCAGGAGAGCCTGTAGAACGTAATTTTATTATTGACATTGATAACATGAACGGAAATCCATATAATTTAGTAAATTTTACTAAACAAATTAGTGCTTATGAATTAGACGGATTAAAATTTCAATCTATAAATAAAATACAAATTTTTTCAGATAATTTTCCTCATACTGCAACAGGAAAAGAAGATGATATTTTTGTAAAAGATATTCAAATTTATTCTGCGGAAGCTATTCCGGAAGAAGAATTAACTAATTGTGGATTATCATTAATCACTCCACAAGGTATTTATTTTGATAATCAAAGTGCGGCAACCGCGGTTAGAGAAATACAAGCCCAGGTCCGCGTAAAAGGCAAGGCCGCAAGTGATGATTTTTCAAATCTTTCTTTCTATTGGTTTAAAGAAAATGTTGGAATTACTATTAATTCAGAAAAATATAACAAATTAGGCGGTTCAGGTTGGGAATGTTTAAATGAGTATAATGTTATAGATAGAACAGACCCAGATCACTTACTAATTGAATGAAATGCCGCAGGTAGTTCAATCTCAGTAATGAAAAGAGAGAATGCCGCAAAAGAAAATAGATATAAATGTGTCGCAGTTTATAATACTGACACAATTTTAGAAAAAGAAATTACAATATATAATTTAAGTTCTTCTTATGATATCACTATTGCTTCTAGTAATGGAACTCAATTTTATTTTGATGTAGGAACAACAAATTTATCTTGTTTAATAAATGGAACTTTACAAACTGATAGTAAATATACTTATTCATGAGGAGCTGTTGATTTTTATGGAAGTTTTAAAAATTTAGAAGAAACAAGCAATACTTATGAAAACGTTGCAGTAAATGAAATTATAAATTATACAGTTTATAAATGTTCAGTTTGATATGATGGAGATTATATTGGAACAAATTCTATTATATTATACAATTCATTAAAAAAAGCTCAAAATTATAATTTAGTTATAAATAATGGAGTTCAAGTTTATAAATATGATACAAATGGAATTGCTCCAAATAATAAATCTTTAGATAATCCTATTACTCTATTGCCTTTAACTTTCACTTTATTTGATGATATGGGGCAAGAAATTCCTGCAAGTGGAATTCCTGGGTCTGCAATTAAATGGAAAGTTCCTATTGATGATACAATGATAATTATTCCAAATGAATATGGAACTCCTACTATTGAAGATGGATATTATATTTATGCTAATATTTATTCTTTAGGATATGATATTGCAACAAGATATAATATAAATGCTAGTGAAAATAATATTGAATTAAATATAGATTATGAAGGGGTTTCTTATAAAGCTGTTACAAATTTATCTTTTATTAAAGAAGGTGAATCTGGAACAAATGGAACAGATTTTATTTGTAAAATTGTTCCAAATATTGCAACAGGGGAATTAAATGATTACCCTATGGTTACTTATAATGAAGATACAGAAAGTTATAGCTTAAATTATACTCCAACAAGTCAAAATCTTTGGTTCAAAGTTCAATTATGGCATGATGGTATTAAAATTTTTGAAAATGTTGTTTCAGGAAATTCTAATGTTGAACAAGATGAAGAAGGCAACTTTAAAGAGGTAGATGTTTCTTGGAGTATATTGCAAAATAAATATACAAATATTCCTACAAAAAGTCAATCTTCTTTAATTACAGAAGATTCTAACTTAAGTATAAATGCGGCAACCGGTGAGGTAACATTTGACGCGACAGAATATGCGGATCCCGCAAATATAGTAAAATGTACTGTAACTTATGATGGTATGACTTATTATGATACCATGCCAGTTATAGTATCTAGAATAAAGAATAGTAATTATACTTTAAAATTAAAGAAAAATAGCGGTTTCCGCTATGCGATATATTCAACAGATGGAAGATATCCTCAATATGATAACAATCAACCTTTTGAAATAATTACTCTAAATCAAAATACAGATATAAGTGAATCAACAACTTATACATGGGAAGTTTATGGAAGTTCTTATATTAATGGCTGACATGATGAGGTTAATATTATTCCAAGAAAAACTTATGGACAAATATTAAAAGCAAATCAAAAATATTATAAACCTGTTGATGAATTTAATGGTTTAAGTGTAAACAATGGAATTTCAGTAACAACAGCAATAGGTTCTATTCAAATTCCTATTCATCTTTATTTAAATAAATATAGTAATGCTTTAATGAATGATTGAGATGGAAATAGTATTCAAATAAAAGAAGATGAAGGTTTAATTTTATCTCCTCAAGTTGGGGCAGGTAAGAAAGAACAGGATAATTCTTTTACAGGTGTATTTTTAGGAAGTGTAGAAGAAACTGGAAAAGAGGTTGAAACAGGTTTATTTGGATATAGTTCTGGAGAAAGAACTATAGCTTTAGATGCTAGTGATGGTTCAGCTAGATTTGGAAAAACAGGGTCTGGACAAATTGTTATAGATCCAAGTACAAATCAAGCAATTTTAACTTCTGGTAATTATGATACGACAGAAGGAACTGGTATGCAGATTAATTTATCTGAGCCAAGTATAACTTGAGGAAATGGTAACTTTTCTATTGATTCAACTGGTAAAGTAGTTGCTACTCAATTACATATGACTGCGGATTCAGATAGAACTGTACAACAAGAAATTATGTCTTTAGATAATGCAACTTCTATTTTACAAATAAATCCTATTACAAATAATTTAATTATTCCTTGTGATACTAATCATAAACCTTTTGAAACAAAACAATATACAATACAATGTTATCCAAAATTTAAAAATATAGATGTATCAGGTGTAACTTGTAGTTTTAATCCTTCTTCAATTACAAATTTAAGTTATTATTGGAGCGTGGCTAATAAAAATATTATTGTTACAGTAAATTCTGCAAAGGCAATACAAGAAACTACAAATTTAATTACTGCTACATTTACTTATAAAGATAATAATAATGTAACTTGGACACAGGTTCAACAATTTAACATTAGCTTAGGCTTACAAGGTACTCAAGGTATCCCAGGAGAGCCTGGACCTGGTGGAGAATCATCTTATTTTCACTATTATTATTCAGATGTAATAAATCCTTCTGGCTTTAGTCAAATGACAAAAACACCTAGTGAATTTATGGGAACCTATGTAGATACAACTGCGGAAGACTCTACTGATCCAAGTGATTATACATGGTTTAAATTAGAAGGAACAGATGGTGAAGCTGGTTTAGATGGCTTTTCAATATGAATTGCATCAACTGCGCCTTCAGGTAATACGTATTTAAGAAGTCAATTATCTGGTCCTAGTGCGTCTCAAACTCCTAAAGTTGGAGAGATTGTAGTCAGTGAAAATAGATATCAATATACGATAACAAAAGTAGAAAATAATACAATCACTGTAGGTTCAAATACAGAAGAAAGTATATTATTAAATCGCTCAGGAAGTAGTGATACATCTTCTCCTATAACTAGAACAGTAGATTATTCTGGATTAGTAAATGGAGATTTATTAAGAATAAATTTGGAAATGGGTTATGACTCAGGAAGTGGCCGTTGATCAGCCACTCGTGGAAGCGTTGATCTTATATGGACAGGAAATACAGAGACAGTAGATGTTACAATGCCAAATACAAGTCGTGTTTGTACTTGTACTGTTACTCCTTCTACTTCTCAAATATCATGTGCTTTCTCAAGTTTGGACTATGAAGGTGGATATATTACATTAACAAAGGCAATTACAAAAGTAGATTTAAAAGGAGAAAATGGAACTAATGGAACTAGTCCTTATATATCTTATTTAACAAATGAAGCTCAAACTTTTGCGGCGGGGACCACGAAAGAAGTAACTACACAATTAATTGCTTATCAAGGAACAACTCCAAAAGCAGTTCAAATTAAATCTGTAAATGGGGTTACAGCTTCAACAGCTAGCGCCGGTGTTGAAACAGGAAAAACTGGAATGAAATTTAAAGTAAGTTCAACTAGCGCAGTAATAAGTCCTACTATTACTTTTATAGCAACTACTAATTTACCTCAGACTCAAACAGAACAACTTGAAATTAAATATATTATATCTGGAGAAAATACAGAAAGATCTATTTATTTTAGCTATTCTAGTACAACAACTGGATCAAGCGGGGCTGCCGCAAGTCTAGTTGATATTACAGCAAGCTCGCAAATGTTTAAATCTACAGATGGAGGAACTATATTTAGTCCAAATACTATTGTTTTAACACCTAGATTTCAAACAGTTACTTATTCAAAATGGCAATATATTATTGGGACAAATACTCCTGTAAATGTTGTTAGTGGACAAAATGGTTTAACTTTAAATGGATCTGTATTAACAATTAGTAAAGATAGTAGTTTATTTAATACAAATTCTTCTGTTACTTTTAAATGTATAAGTTCAAATATAAATGTATTTGATACAATTACTATTGTTAAATTATATGATGTAAAAGATATAGAAATTGGTGGAAGAAATTATATTTCTAATTTAGAGGAAAACTGACAAAATGGAAATTGAATAATTCCTAATGTAGGAGAACCTACAGAAATTACTACTTATAATGGAAGAATTTCTTTAAAGAGAAGGATAGAAATTGAACCTGAAACTAGTTATTGAATTAAGATATACTCAACAAAAAATGTAAAAGTTTTATTTAGAGTATGTGATGAAGATGATAATTTTATAAGGTCAGATATTGATTTGGTTGACCAACAATGAGTTTCTAGTGTAAATGATAAATATTTACATTTAACAATTTATGATAATAGTGATGTTAGTGATATTGCAAATGAGATAACTAAAGTAAAATTTGAAAAAGGTAATGTTGCTACAGATTGGACAATGGCTCCTGAAGATATTGATACAAATATTTCAACATCAACCCAAACAGCTGTTAATCAAAGTATTGTAAATATTATTCCTCACTATTGTTATCGTTCAGATGGTCTAAAACCAAAAGAAACAGATACTTGAACAACTCCGTTAGATGAAACTCATTTAACAGATACAATGTATATTTGGCAAAGAGATAAAATTATATATGGAAACGATTCTTTTATTTGATCTGAAATACATAGCATAAAAAACAAAATAAGTTATATTACTGAATATGCAGCATGAGATTCTAGCGATACTGCTCCAGAAGAAGGATCTGATAAATGAAAAGAAGCTAAACCAGATACGACAGATAAATATATTTGAACAAGAACTACAACAAATTGAGATACTGGATTAGTTACACATTCAACTCCTATTTGTGATACTTTGGCAAAAAGGCTACAAGATAGTTTAAATCAAATGGGATTAAGTGTTTCAGAACTATCTGAATCTGGATACGTTAGAATTTTTGATAATTATATTTATTTAGTTAATGCTGAAGAAATGAGAGATGTTAGAGCAGGAATTGCTATGGGACTCGGTGGGATTCAGTTTTTTAAGTATCCCGGAGAGAAACCAGAGGATACTGATTATGTTGCGACAGAATGAGATGAAGAGAATAAAGTATTTAAAGGGGTAAAATATAATTCTGTTTGAAGTCTTGGTGGGACTATGGATTTGGAAGCCTTAAGGGTTCAAAATATAAATGCTTCAGAAATCAAAGATGGTATTTTAACATTAGGAGAAGATGCAAACACAGAAGGACGTTTAGAAGTTTATAAGGTAAATGGAAAAATAAATGGAGATGATCCTGTTGTAAAAATAGATGGAAATGGAGTTGAAGTAAAATTAGCAAATGGTGGATGAGCAAAAATACTAGATACTAATGGAATTACTTTAATAGATGCTAATAATAATTTAGTTTTTGGTAGTGACACTAATTTAGATAGATTTAATATGACAAAAGCAACAGTTACTTCTGAAATAAATTTTGATTCAAAAATAATTGCTCAGCCTACCGTTTTAACAGATACTAATAATATTGATCATCATGGATTAGCTTTTATTAGGGGAGGAAATTAAAGTGGAAATAAAAGGAGGAAAAAATGGCAACATCAGGTAGTTTTTCAACAAATCAAGTTAAAGCTGGTTCTAGAACTTGGTATTGGGATTTTAGTTGGTGAGTTGCTTCTTGGAATGGAAATACTGCAACAATAAATTGAAATGCTTATACAAGAGCAACTTCTGGAACTAGTGGACAATCATATGTATCTAATTATGGTTTTTCAATTACTGTTAATGGAAATACTCAAATGCCAGGAGGAAATTTTTATAAAGATAATCAAATTGCTTCAGGAAGTTTTACTCTTGGAGGAGGCACTTCATTTAGTGCAAGTATAACTGCCCATCCTTATGGAGGCAGTTATACTTCAAGTGGAAATAGTGCTTGGACATTAGATAATAATATAACTACTCCTAGCTGTTCATGTTCAATTACTAGCATTTCAGAAAATTCTATTTCTGCTTCTTTAACAGTTACTAATAATGGTAATGCTTCTATTACTGAGAATACTTTGCAAATTTCTACTTCATCAAATTTTAGTTCAGTACAAACTGTTAATGGGACAACTGCAACTTGAACAGGATTATCTTTAAATACTCAATATTATGTTAGAGCTCGAGTAAAAAATGCTAAAGGTTATTCTAGTTGAAGTAAATCATCAACAGACCCACATACATGGAATAAGCCAACTATTTCTAATGTTGCTGTTAAAAATTTAATTGCAGGAAATTCACAAACAGTAACTTTAAGTAATTCACATAATAGAAATTGTACTATTACTGTAAAAGATGATAGTAACAATACTTTATATACAGGTTCTACTACAGGAACTTCATTAACTTTTACAATTCCTGCTGATAAATGTAGGCTTGCTCTTGGATCAGGAAGCTCTGAAAATAAGACGCCAGTAAATTTAACGTATACTTGTTCTTATAGCTCTTGATCTACTCCATATAATACTAGTCCTTCTTGTACTTTAGGCATTAATACTACTTATAAGCCAACATGAAATAGTAATTTTGATATTAACGCAGCTATCACTTATAGAGATACAAATTCTACTTCACGCAATATAACAGGAAATCCTCAAATTTTAGTACGAGGAAAAAGTAAATGAGCTTATTCTTTAGCTCTAAAAGGAACTCAAGCAGCAATAAAAAATTCTAATTCAGAAAGTAATATTAAAAAATATCAAATTTCTTTTAATAATTTTAGTGATAATAATTATTTCGAAATAACAGGAACAACTGTTGAACGAACAGATTTAAAAGGAGGAACCATCACTTCTATTGGGTCAGGAGAAGGAGCTGATGTAACAAGTTCTTCTTTATCTGTTTCTGTCCGAGCAGTAGATTGTAAAGGAGTAGCTTCTGATATAAAAACAAAAACAATACCAGTTACTCCTTACGCTGTCCCAACTGGAACTTTGACTGCAAAAAGACAAAATAATTATGGGACAACAGTTGAATTAACAATCAATCCTACCTGAGCAGTTAGTTCGAGAAATGCAGGCACTGCTAAATGATTTTATAGATTACCGAAAGCATCAAATTGAACAGAAGGAGCAGGAACTATTAATCAATTTAATACTCCTGTTGCTCTAGGAGTTTCTTTTGATAATACTTTAAGTTATGAGTTTAAAGTTGTTTTAACAGATGCTTTTGGAGGATCTTCAACAGCAGAAATAAAAGCTTTTGTTGGCCCTGGTATGCCAATCTTTTTTATAGATGAAACTGTTAATGGAGTTGGAGTAAATGATATTCCAACTGAACAAGGATTATTCGTAGATGGAAAAACAAATATAAAAGGAGACTTAAAAGTAACTAACACTATAAATAATACATTTAATATATCAGTAGGAAATAGAAATAATTATCCTTATCATAGAATTGCTTATACCCCAGTAAGAACAGGAAATTATATAGATAATTCTCTTGTTGTTAAGTGTGATCTAAGAACAAACAATGCTTCTGGAGGAGGAACTGCGGGAGCTTCTGCAATATGGCTATCAAGATATGGTTTTTCTGTTGACCAAGTTGCTTTAGGATTAAAAAATACGGCTGCAGATAGTTATTTAGATGTCTTTATAAAAACAAGCGGAACATATAATAGTATAGTAGTAACTCCTCTTTTTGTAGGAAGAAGAGGTGCATTTGATGCTAGTGTATATACTTTTTGCAATTCTGCAGAAGTTGATAACAACAGATTCATTAACTTCTTATGAATCATATAATATTATAAGTGAGACAGCTAGTGCGAATAAAGGGCCAAGAACTTATACAAATGTAATTACTGCTGTGGATGGGGGAAACGTAAATTTTTCAAATAATATTCAAGTTGATACAACAAATCCAACAAGTGGAACAAATTATTATATTCCTTTCTCAACTGGGCTAAGTGGAAGCCAAAGAGAAAGAGCAAATGATGGACTTAAATACTATTGTGCAAATGGTACAGCAAGCGTAGCAGGAACTGGTGAGTTGTGTTTAGGAAATGAAACTAGCACAGGAACAGCAGGAAATAAAAGAGGTCATTTAAGATTAATGTCAGAAAAGTACGGTAGTGTTTATTTAAGAGCAACTGCTGGTAGTACAGCTCAAAGGTGAGTTACTTTCCCAGACTTAGGTGGAACAGCAGTAGTAAAACAAAGTGATGCAATAACAACTGATTCTAATGGTTGGTACAAAGTCAACATGGGAGCATTTACTATGTATTACAAAAATTTTGAAATGGCAAGTAAATCATTTAGGGCTAATGGTTGTGGTTGGTTGACGTCAGATGAGTGCGGAGGTTATTTTCCAAGGGGAGTTACTTTTAATAGTGCAAAAATGGCGTTTGCTGGTACCGGTGGTGCTGGTGATCCCGCAATTTTATTTTCGTGCCGTGCTAACAATGGAGCTGGTAATCTATCGGTTACATGGCAAAACACATATAATTTGGATATCAATGCAAAAGCATGGTTTAATTATATATTAATAGTATTTCCATAGCGGCAGCCGGTCTAGAAATCTCTTAATCCCGATATAGAGATTTTTAGACGCCCGCCGCAATATTATATAAATAAAAAGGAGAAAAAGAATATGAGTAATAAAACATACGACATATTAAAATTTGTAGCACTTATCATAGTGCCTATTGTTAATTTTATCTTCTTAGTTTTAACATCTTTAGGAAAGATAGATGGAGGAATTGCTACAGTCATTTTAGGAGGATTAGACGCGCTTGTTGGAGCAATAGTCACCGCCGCAAATGAAGTATG
This sequence comes from uncultured Erysipelotrichaceae bacterium, assembly GCA_902786275.1. Lineage (GTDB taxonomy): Bacteria > Bacillota_I > Bacilli_A > RF39 > UBA660 > RUG13160. Next base: position 36,056 of record CADACC010000011.1, read on the forward strand.
GAAAAGAAAACAAGATGAACCAGCAATAGAAGAAATTAAAGAAGAAGAAGAAGAACAATAATTTTTATAAGAGATAACTGCTTAATTAAAGCAGTTATCTTTTTTTATTTTGGGTAAATCTCAAAAAGAAGATATAACAAAATTTGATATAGAAAGAGAAAGAATTTAAAGAAAAGGAGGAGTCAAATGTTTATTATAGATGATAGTAAAAATATGTATCTTAATAGAGGCGATCAAATAACAATTATATTGACCGCTAATCAAGATTTTGCTATTGGAGATGTTATTAAATTTTCTATCGTAAAAGAGAGAGACTACAGCTCTGTTATTTTTCAAAAATCTTTTACTGTTGATGAACAATCAGATACTTTCGAAATAACTTTAACTTCTGACGAGACTAAGCTTGAGAATCTCATAAAAGACAAGACAGTTACTTATTGGTATGAAATCGAACTAAATGACAATGATACTCTTGTTGGCTATGATGATGATGGTCCAAAACTATTTGTATTGTGGCCAGAAGCTCCTGCAAAGGAGGGATAATCAATTATGGCGTATCCTCAAGATAATAGAGAAAATTTGGTAGTTACTATTGGTACTCCTCAAACAATAACTGCCGACTTAAATAGTGCAGACAATCTTGAAGTTGATTTATCAAAGAAAAAAGGGATAAAAGTCAAAGCTATGGCGGAAGGCTCTGTAGGAAATTATAATAGATTAACAAATAAACCTCAGATAAATGGTGTCGTATTAGAGGGAAATAAAACTTCAGAAGAATTAAATATTGTAGAAGATAAAAATTTTTATTACAAACAAACAACAGCTTCAGATGTATGAGTTATTGTTCATAATCTGAACAAATATCCTAGCGTAACAGTTATAGATAGCGCAGGAGAGGAAGTTATTGGAAATATTACCTATGATGACCAAAATCAAGTAACAATAACTTTTTCAGGAGCTTTTAAAGGAAGCGCCACTTTAAATTAAAAGAAAGGAAGAAAAAAATATGGCAAAAACTTTTTTAACAGACATTGATTTAAATAAGAATGAATTGCAAAATTCAGTTATTCAAAATTTAGCTGCTGCCCCATCTAATCCTGTCGCAGGTCAAATATATTTTAATACAACTCAAACAGCTTTCTATATTTATGATGGTACTAAATGGGTTAAAATGAATGATAAAGATGGAAGTGTTACTAGTGTAAATCTTTCTTCTTCAGATTCTACATTAACTGTAACAGGTGGACCAATTACATCATCTGGAACTATTGATGTTAAGCACGCTAATTCAGTAACAGCTAAAACATCACAAGGATTATATCCAATAACATTTGATGCTCATGGACACATTACAGGTGCGGGCGCCGCTCAAACTATACCAACCAAGGTTAGTGATTTAAATAATGATAGTGGTTTTATAACAGGAATCGATGATTCAGACATTACTACTGCTCTTGGTTATACACCTTATAATGCATCAAACCCAGATGGATTTATTAGTGGGATAGATAGTGATGATGTAACAACAGCTTTAGGTTACACACCTTATAATTCAAGTAACCCAGCAGGATACATTACAAGTGCAGCACTACCTACAAAATTAACAGATTTAACAAATGATTTAAGTTATATGACTCCATATAATGCAACTTCAAATAAAATAGCAACCGCCGCAGATATAGCAGGAGTTACTGGAGGAATGGTATTCAAAGGTACTATTGGTACAGGAGGAACTGCAGGTACAACTTTACCAACATCAAATGTAAGAGTTGGTGATACTTATAAAATTGTTACTGCAGGAACCTATGCTAGTCAACCTGCAAAAGTAGGAGACTTATTTATTGCAACTGCAACAACTCCAACCTGGTCTTATGTACCATCTGGTGATGATACAGATGTAACTCAAGTAACTGCAGGCGCAGGTTTAAATACAACTAGTGCAGATACTTCAACTGACGGTGGTACAATTACTACAACTGGTACTTTATATCTAACCAAAACAGCTGTTACACCTGGAACATATCAAGGTATTACAGTTGATAAATATGGTAGAGTAACTGGTGCAAGTGATCAAGGATATACAACTAATACAGGTACTGTAACTAGTGTTGGATTATCTAATGCTACAAATGGTGGCTTAACAGTTAGCGGAAGCCCTATCACAACAAATGGTACTATTTCAGTAGGACATACTAATGTATTGGCTAATGCGCAAACAACAAGTGCAGTTTATCCAATTAAAATAGATAAAAATGGACATATTTCTGAATATGGAACAGCAGTAACTATTTTAAAGAAATATTCAGCAACTCTTACAGGAGATAATAGTAAAACAAGTTTTGCTGTAACTCATAATTTAGGAACTAAAGATGTTATAGTACAAGTTTATGATAATTCTACTTATGAAGAGGTTATAGTAGATATTACAAGAAATACAACAAATCAAGTTACTATTGACTTTGCACAAGCAGTAGCAACAGGAAAGACTTATAGAGTAGTTGTTATTGGATAGGAGGTAGCTTATGAAAATTTTAAATAAGTTAGACTCTTTAGAAAATATTAAAGATGGAACTATTCATAGAATATATAGAACATATAGAAGTGTAACAGGGGTTGCGGCAGTGACCACTTCTCCTTATACTTCTGCCAAATGAAGTGTTACAGATTCAGATGTAGCAGCTTATACAGATGGAATGGTGGTTGATGTTAAAATCCCTGTAGTAGGGAATGATAAATATGGAACTGTTTTTCAAATAAATTCATTAGGTTTTAAACCTGTTGTTTATAATAAAAATAGTATGATAGGTTCTGGATATGAAGTAGGAAGTCATATTTCTATGGTATATAATGCAACTCAAACTGCAATTTGATATAATAATGGAACTTCTTCAACTACAGCAACAGGATGTTGGCAAGTAATGGATTATAATAGAATAACAATTAGAGAATGAACTCAAAGTGATATACCAGCAAATGAATAGAAAGGAGGAAATAAATGGCGTTATATTTAGGAAATGAAAAAATATCAGATGTTAATGTTAAATTTGTTTCTGCCCAAACTATAGATTTACAAGATAAAGAAATTACTCCAACAGAAGAAGAAACTACTGTTACCGCGGACACTGGATATGATGGATTATCATCTGTAACTGTAGATGCAATAAATTCAAGTTATGTTGGTACTGCGATTACTAGACGCGGAAATGCTGATATTTCAGTAAGTAATAGTGGACTTATAACTGCGGCAGGCGGTTATTATTCTTCAAACGCGACAAAGCAGTTAACTACCAAGGCAGCTACTACAATAACCCCGACAACTTCTGCTCAGGACGCGGTTGCCGCAAATGTTTATACAACTGGTAAGATTTCTGTTGCTGCAATACAGACAGAAGAAAAAACTGCTGTATCAAACGGAACAGTAACACCTAGTTCAGGTAAGTATTTAACTAAAGTAACTGTTAATGTTCCTTCTTCTATAAATAATCAAAATAAAACTGTGACTCCATCTGAGAGTCAACAATCAATAACAGCGGATTCAGGCTATAGTGGTTTAGGTACTGTAACTGTTAATGCTATTGATTCTGAATATGTTGGTAGTGATGTTCCAAGAAAATCTAGTTCAAATCTAACTGTATCTGGATCTACAGTAACAGCGCCCGCAGGTTATTATGCGGAAGCTGCAAGTAAATCAGTTAGTACAATGAATTTACCAACTGCAACAAGTTCTAGTGCAACTTCTGGATATACTTCTAAAGCTACTATTGGTAGAAGTACATCAGATCAATATTTAAATATAGACCCAGGATATAATAATGCAGGAGGATATTATAAAATAAGTGCTACTCCAAATGGAAGTGCAAAAGGACCTACAAGTTTATCCGGTTCAAGTGCAACTGTTAGTACAGGAACTAATACAATTACATTAACTAAGACCGGAGTTACAACAACTCCTACAGTTAGTGCAGGTTATGTATCTAGTGCAACTGCAAGCACAGCAACAGTTGCTTTAACAGCTTCTGTTACTACTAAAGCGGCAGCTACTATCACTCCTGGAACGACTAATCAAACAATTGCTTCAGGTACATATTTAACTGGTACGCAAACTATTAGCGGAGATGCGGACTTAGTTGCAGGAAATATTAAATCAGGAGTTCAAATTTTTGGAGTCACCGGAAGTTATTCTGGTCTCGATACTTCGGATGCAACAGCGACCGCTGCAGACATAGTTAATGGAGAGACAGCTTATGTTAATGGTTCAAAAGTAACAGGAAGTTTAGTTATTCAACATTATTATACTGGAACAAGTGCTCCATCAAGCTCTCTTGGAGTTAATGGAGACATATATTTACAAACAAGTTAGAAGGAGGTAGAAAATGGCAACAATTAGATTAGTACCAAGTACATATGCAGTTTCAAGTACAAATTATTTATCTGTATCTAATGCTGCAAATATGTATCATAATACAGATAATACTACATATGCAACTGTTACAAATACTTATGCATCTACCTCTTCTAGATATTTATATTTAAGAGGTTTCAATTTTAATGATATTCCTAGCGGAGCTGTAATAAGTTCTTTTACAGTAAAAATAAAAGGTTATGAGAGTGGATTATCAACAAGTACATCTTATGCTCCTAGACTAGCAAATGGAACTTCTGCTATTGCTAATACAACAGCAAGTTCAAACTTTGGAACTTCAACACATACAATTACTATTCCAACTGGCGCTTTAACATGGCAACAAATAGCAAATTATGATGATGATTTTACTATTATGGTTTATGTTAGAAGATCAAGTAGGAATACAACAGGTTATTTTTATTGTTATGGTGCTGAAATTGAAGTTAATTATACAATTCCTGATCCTAGAACTGTTACTTCAACTTTAAGTGGAAATGGTACTATCGATCCAAGTGGAGCGCAGACATATTATGATGGAGATGAATATACTTTAACAATAACTCCAACAACAAAATCGGATACAGTTACAGTAACTAATAATGGAACAGATGTAACTTCTGAATTAATAGGGCATTATTCAGGAGGAACTTCTACTAGCACTTCCGCTGTTGCAGGAAGTAATGTAACAACAGGGTTTTATAGAAGTGGAGGAGCTTTTTATCAAAGTTCTAGTACATCAAGCGATGCTTGATTAAGATATGCTATTGGGCATTCTGCAGAAAGTCCTTATTCTACTTCTAATACAAGTAATACTTATGTAAAAGATGGGACTAATGATGCTAATACAATGGGATGAATGAATTATCCTTTTGATTTTAGTGGATTACCTAATGATGCAGAAGTAACTGCGGTAGAGGTTAAATGTTATGGAGCAACAGAAAGTACTTCAGAAAGTGCTAGACATGCAGATGTAGAATTATATTGCGGAAGTGAATTAAAATCTACTCGACAATCTTTTACTAGTACTAGTAATCAAACTATAACAATTAATAATCCAGGAACTTGAACAAGAGAAGAACTCCAAAATGCGCAATTAAGATTTATAGTTGGTTATTATGGGGGAAGAATTTTAGGTATAACTTGAAAAGTAACATATACTCATGGAGGGACTCTTAGTTATTATACTTATTCATATACTGTTAGCGGGAATGCCACTATTGCTGTTACTATTGGCGGTGGTGGTGGTGGAGGTCCAAAATTATATATAAAACAAAATTCTAGTGAAACTTTATTATATGAAGGAACTAATGAAAGTCATAATGGAACAACTCCTAGATACGAAGCTAATTATGGAGTTTTATTTCCTGGAGATATCGTTAAAGTAATTTTAACAGATATGGAAGGATGATGGAGTGGATGATCAAGAATATCTATTGATAGAGAAGAACAAACTATTACTTTATCTAATTCATCTTCTGCTCAATATTATGGAGAACAAGATATAAAAATTATGGTTTCTAGTTACACAAATTCTTCTGGTCAATATTATTATATCATTAGACCTTATGGAACTTATAATGGAAGTAGTTCTTGAGAGAGTGCAACTGGAACAATGCAAGTTTATAAAATAACTGCAACAGGAAGTTGAGTTCCATATACAAAAGCGTATAAAAAAATAAATGGTAGTTGAGTTCAACAATCAGATTTAACAACTGTTTTTAATGCAAATACAAATTATGTTAAAGGATAGATGAAAATCTATCCTTTTTTATTTTGGCCTATTTATTTTAATTATATTTAAGATTTTTTAATATAAAATAGAAATTAATTTTGGAAATAAAAGGAGGCTTAAAATAAATGGCAACCGAAAAAAATATACCTAATTTAACTATAAACAAAGTTGAAAATCAAGATGTTTTTGACTATTTAGTTACTGAAGGATTAGTTAATGAAAATGAATTATATTTAATTCCTGGCGAAGCTGGTGGCGGAGTTCAAGATGTTATGGTCCATAATGTTGAGAGTCAAGGGTATGGATCGGTGGTAGACTTAACTGATAATAAAGCTTATTTAGGAGCGGCCGCAAGTAAAAATGTAGTTACTACTGTAAGTCCTCGTTCTACTGATCTCCCTACTTCAGAGGCTGTAGCTGACTATATTTATGAGCAAACCATTGGGAAAGTAAATATAGAAAGTCGAGATCTTTCTGGGAAAACAACTACTTTATTAGCTGAAACCAAAGCATTAGTAGGGAGTGATCCTATACAATATGATAGATGGATATGCAAAACAGATGGCGGCTCTAGCGGAATTAGTGATAAACCTACAGGCAGTACAAATGCAGGTTTTGTTTGTGAAGTTTTCATGAATAGATTCGCTTCAACTACTGATTACAGATATATATTAATATGTTGGGTTCAAGAAAATAATTATCCATATGTAGCAATAGTTAATTATAATACTTCATCACTTTCTTGGAAACAATTAATAGATAGTAGTAGTTCTCAAGCATTAGCAAATAAAACTTATAATGGATATACATTAGCTGCGGCATGCGCTAAAGGAGTTGTAACTTCAGTAGATACTAGTGCTAATTTACCAACGTCAAATGCAGTTAAAACATTTGTTGAAGGCAAAGGATATATAACTAAGAATGTATCAGACTTAACTAACTATTATAACAAAACAGAGATAGATACTTTAGTAGGGGATATCGAATCTTTGTTAGCAAGTATATAGGAGGTATTTATGAGTATAGCAAGTGAAATAACAAGATTACAAACAAGCAAAGCTGATATAAAAACACAAGTGAATATTGATGTAGATGATATTAATGAAGGAACAGACTTTATAGATGAAGAAACTCTTGATGATTATGCAGATTTAATAAAGAATATGCAAGATGCTTATAAACAATACATTCCTATACATACAAAAATGATAGCAAAAGGCAATACGACACAAAATGGTACACCAACACCAAGTTCACCAGTACTAGTAAATAATGTAACTGGAGAACAAGTTGTTAGAGTATGTGGAAAGAACTTATATAATCCAAGTTATAGGACATCTAGCAATAATATTTTTGTAGGAAATGGAACTGCTACAGAAGAAAATGGAACTTTTACTCTAACGGCAACTAACACCGATTTATATATGTGGCAAGTAGCAAGTGCAGGAAATCCCTATAATAAAAACACAAATGGAAAACTTTATAACTTCATAGAAGATGAATACACGATAACAATAACTAATCAATTAATGGTAGCTAACTACATAACATTCTTTGATGAAAACTTTGTTAGTTTAGGATTTATTGGCTTTGGTGGTGTAGGGTATAAAAAGACATTTAAAAGAAGTGATAGTAATGTACCAAGCGATGCAAAATATTTTAGTATTAGAATAGGTTATAATCAAGCAGTAGCAGGGGAAACTTATACTTTTAGTGTCCAATTAGAAGTCGGCACTTCAAGTACAACCTATGAGCCATATCAAGGAAAAGATTATGAAATAAATTTAGGAAAAAATTTATTTGATAAAGATAAAGCAACAACAGGTGGGAGGTTAAGCAATGTTAATGGTACAATTTATGCTGAAAGTGGTTATTTTTATTCTAATTTTATAAAAGTCGAGCCGAGTACTAGTTATACAAAAAATAGTGCGATAGCAGATGCATACCATAGAGTTTGTTTTTATAGTAGTGCAAGTGAAAGTGGTTATATATCTAAAAGTGAAAGTAATGTTTTCACAACACCGAATGATTGTGAATACATAAGATTTTGTGGCATAGATACTGAAATTAATACAACTCAATTAGAAAAAGGAACGACACCAACAACTTATGCACCATATTTTACGCCAATAGAACTAAACAAAATAGGAAACTACCAAGACTATATAAGAAAAGGTACTGGAAAGAATTTATTTGATAAAAATAATGCAAATATATTAAATGGTTGGTTAGATAATAATAAAATGGCATTAAGCTCTACACAATTAAATAGATTATTTTATATACCATGTAAAGCAAATACAACATATACAATATCAAGAAGTATATTAACAAGTACATTTAGGGTGGCAACTTATAATAGCGAACCATTTCCAACAATTGGCTCATCAGAAGCACAATATGACATTAGCGGGTTAATAAAAGATAATTCAGCAACAAGTATAACAACAACAACAGGAGCAAATGCTAAATATTTAATTGTACATTATGGTAGATTAGAAACAGACCTAAATATAGAAGAAAGTTTAAAAACTATCCAAATAGAAGAAAATTCACAAGCGACTTCTTATGAACCTTTTGGTTACAAAGATAAGTGGTATATAGAAAGAAATGTAGGAAAAGTTGTGTTGGCTAATACTAACTATTTTGCAAGTGGTGGAGTAAGTAATATTTTTTACACAACTTTTATAACTAATTACGCAACTAACAATAATATACCTTATTCAAATCAATATACAGGTATAAATAATGTAAATGATGCAGGTGGAATGGGTAGCCAAGCCAATAATACAATAGGTTTTATAAATCAAAGTGGTTCAACAGTACCTAGACTTTATGTAAAAGACACAAGATTTAGTACTGAAGCAGAATTAAACAATTGGATTAAAAATAACCCTTTGGAAATTTATTATGTACTTGCAAATCCTACATACACATTAATAGAAAATGAAGAGTTGATAGAGCAGTTAGATGCAGTACAATTGCAAACAGGTGAAAATAATGTTTTAGTTAGTGGTGATTTACCAATGATTTTAGACTTATCTAAATATATTCAGATAGCTGAAAATCATTTATAGAAAGGAGGAGAAATGCCAACAGAAATTAAAGTTGCAATTATAGGTGGACTTTGCGTAGCTATACTATTAACTATTACAACGGTACAAGCTAACAAACGTAGCAATGATTTAGTACTTTATTGTATTGAAGAGTTAGCTAAAAAAGTATATGAGTATAATCAACTTATAGACAGAATGTATAAAGTTGAGACCTCAATAACAAGAAGAGGTAATAATGACTATGAATATGGAATCTGTACTCCAGGTTATATTTATAATTTACATCATGCTTATGATGTAGCACAAAGAGAGGGCGTCACTATGAAGGAAATAGCGGCCGCCGCATTAGAAACTGTATTCTCTTGTTTTATATATTATAATGTGGCTCTTGCAAAAGATGTTCCTCAAATAACAATAGATACAATAGAAGATTTATCAAGAGATTTCTTCTATGATTATTATAAACAAATTCAGCCTTATATAAGTGAAGATGATTACAAAAATGCTTATTCACAATCAATGTTAAGTAAGGCTACACATACACAAGGTATTATATTTAAAATGACTTTAGATGACTTTATAGAATTAATGTTTTCTAAAGAAAAACCTAATTTAGATTATAATGAATTAGAAAAGAAAATACAATTAAAGATAGAAGAAGAGGATTAAAAAGGAGAAAATAAATGGCTAAGAAAATACAAGATGGAAATCAAATTGTTACAAATGTAGATTCCAATGATAATTTAACTTTTTCTATAAAAGATAGTTTTATAGATTCAACTCCTACTACTAATAGTACCAACCTAGTTACAAGCGGAGGAGTTAAATCTGCTCTTGATATTAACACTACCAATATAGGACCTTTAAGTAATTTAACAACAACTAATAAAACAAGTTTAGTAAATGCAGTAAATGAAATAAATGCTCCTGGAAAATGGGTATCAGTAGGAGCAGAAGCACCAGAAAATGGAGAGAGGGTATGGTTTGAAAAAGGAAAGAACTTGTTTGATGGGCAATTGGAACTAGGTATGTATGATGAAACAGGTGCAAAAGCAACAAACAACGCAAATTATAGAAATGTAGCACCTATAAACGTACAACCAAGTACAACTTATACTTTTTCAATTAATGGAACATCGCAAAAATACGTTATTTACCTTTATAAAAAGGATGGCACTTTTATAAGAGTAAATACTTTAACAAGTGGAACATTTACAACACCAGCAGAAGCGTACCTTTTGAATTTTAGATGTTTTAACACAGATTTTACAAGCGACTATGCTAATCTAAAAATACAACTAGAACAGGGTTCAACTGCAACAACTTATGAACCTTACATAGAAAAATCAATCAAAGTAGACAATGATGATTTTATCTCAATTAGTGATTTAATAAGTGTAGGAGCAACTGCACCAACTGATGGCAAGAGAGTGTGGTTTCGTAAAAGCAATAACTTATTTAATAATAATGCAGAAAGAAAAAATGCTTATATTGTAAATCCAGGTTCGACAGGACAAGTAGTTTCATATAGTTATTCAAGTGCAACATATAGTTTTGTGAATTGTTGCAAAGTAGGACAAGGCAAAACTTATACGATAAGATGGAAACAAAATCAAACCCCTGCAAGCACAAACGGTAGACAAGGATGTATAGTAGATAATGACAACATAGTACAGCAATATATGGTAACTTGGCACGATGGTGAGAATTATGATACTTTTACTGCTAATGCAAATGGTTTTCTAATTTTAGGCACAGACATCTTTGCAACAAACATACAAATATATGAATCAGATATAGAAGAAGGAATATATGTAGATGAAGAAGAGTGGTATAGTAAGCCCAAAGTATTATGGGAAAGTAGTACAGGGGTAACAAGTGGTTCAATTACTCTTAACGAAAGCATAGAGAACTATTCTTATATAGAAGTGGAATACTCCATTAACACATATTCTTCATTTAGAGGAGTTGCAAGATTGACAAAAAATTCAAGCACCAGCACAGTAGGTTCTTTAGTTGCTGAGTTTGGCAATGGTACTGCTAATGGTATTATATGCTGGACTGCAAGAATAGTTATCGATAATGCAAATGCTACAATAGAAAGGAATTATTGCTTAAATTTTACATCCTCAGGAAATACTGCAATGAGTGATAACTATATTCGTGTGCTAAAAATATTAGGCTATAAGGAGTAAACAAATGAATAATTTATTAGAATTGAATTTCGCAAGTACAATATGGCAAATAATAGGATATAAAATATAAAAAATTTTTTAAAAATTTGGACAAAGTTTTATAAAAATTCTGTGCAAAAAATTATATATTAATGAAAAGGAAAGATAATAATAAAATTCTAAAAGTAATATTAAAGAGTATGAGAAACTTATTTAATAGAAATAAGAAAAAATCATAAAAAAGTGTGAGAAGAGAAAATTTTATATTATTAGCTTTTCTTATAATGAATAAAGGGAAAATGGATTGAATTTTAAATACATACCGACTTAATAATAAAAATAAATTAAGCCGAGCAATAGGTATTCATTTTCCTATTGCTCGGCTTTTTTTGTTTATTAAGAAAGGAGTATTGAAATGTCACCATATAATAATTATAATGGAATGATAAATCAGTTATATAGACAAAAAGAAAACATTGATAATATGATAAATCAATATAGTGCAATGCAACAACAACCACCTGTGCAAAATATAATTAACACTTCTGGATCAACAACAGATATTGATGTAAAATTTTTAAAAGACAATGAAGATATAGCTAATATTATTATTACAAAAAGAACTTTGTTTATAGATGAAAAAAATTCTAAAATATCTTTAAAAGAGTTGGATGGAGAAATATCTAAATCTTATGATATTATTGTACCAAAAGACCCAAAAGATATAAAAATAGAAGAATTAGAAGAAAAAATAAAGGGATTGGAGGAAAAAATAAATAATGAATATACAGAATCTAATAAGTCAAATGATGATGTCAAAACAACCAATGGAGGCGTTGTTGAACATGCTAAGTCCACAACAAAAATCAATTTTTAATAATATAAATGGGCAAAGTGAAGAAAAGCAAGCAGAAGAAATAGCTAAAATGTGTAATGAAAAAGGAATTACAAAAGACCAACTAGCAAGTATGCTTGAAATGATGCGCGGACGCCACTAAAAGATCTTTAGATCTGGGTAATACGATGTAGGCACCGGCTGCCGCATCTTATTATATATAAAAATTTAAAGAAGGGAGAGAATTAAAATGGGAGAATCAACTGGAATGTCAGCTGCTGATGTATTAGCATTAACAAGAAACCATGATGGAGATAATCTATTTGGAGGTTCAATGGGAATCTTTTCTTTAATAATTATCTTTATTCTATTGTTTGGTGGAAATGGAGGTTTCTGGGGAAATGGAACTGCCGCTGCTTTAGGAACTGCAGACCTTCAAAATAGTTTATACTTTCAGAGCCAAGATGCTACACTACGTGGTTTAGCTGCAGGTCAAGCTAGTGTAAATGACACAGTTTTAACAACTAATTATAATAATTTAGTAGCTATGAAAGATATCCAACAACAAATATCTAATAGTATTGCTGCTATTGGTAATTTAGTAACAACAGAAAACTCTGCAACAAGACAATTAATTCAAGATAATTATATTAGAGAATTAAGCGATAAACTTCAAACAACAAGAGATGCTTTATCAAATGCAAATCAAACTGCTACATTAACTGCTGCAGTTCAAAATTCTACTGATACAATCTTAAATTCACAAGGTAGATATGTAATGAACCCACCTTGCTATACAGGTTGTGGATGCGGAAACTTATATTAATAAATAATTCCTTGCGGGAACCGCGCAAGTTGACTTTAGGCGGGAGCTGGGAATCTTTAACCGGCTCCCGCATTTTTTATTTGGAAAGGAGATTGAAAAATGGATGATAATACAATTTATGTTTCTAATGTAGAAATTCTTGATGATATGGTAGTATTAATTCCTAATAGAGATATTAGAGTTTTAATAAATTGTGGTTGTTATGGGTTGGTTATATGTTGTGGAGCAACTGCCGCATCTAATCTACCTGTTGCAATAAGATTTGGCGAAGAAGATATACCTGTTTTATGTAAAGCAGGAAATACTATGTATGCAAATCAATTAAAGAAAAGAATGAGATACCCTATTATGTTTGGAAATCAAAATGAAAATTATGAAAATGGGCAATTCGTAGTTCTATCAAAGGTTTCTCCTAGAGGTATTGCTGCTACTGAACCTACAAGTGTTTAACTATGAATGATGGAATAGATGCCCTAGATTTATTATCGGTTTTAATGACTTACATTAGTTTACATAATTATGAACTTAACGAAAAGCAAAATAAAAAACTTGATGAAATAATTTTTGATATAGAAAGAAAATTAGAATATCAAGATAAAATGCTTGAAAAAATTTGGAAAGGGATAAATAAAAATGGAAAATAAAGAATATATTATGAAATTCTTATCTTTAACAGAAGACAAGAAAAAAGAAGAGGCGGCCGCAGTAGTTTGTGAAATGCTAGATTCTATGGAAGAAGAAGATAAAGAATGATATGACCAAAAAATATATGAAACTGTTGAAGGTAAAGTTTTGACAGAAGCTAGAGCAAGAACTCTTATAAATAATATGACTCCAATGGGTATGAAATGAGAGTTAGCAGAAACAGAAACATTAAGAAATGACCAATCAATTAGACCTGTTGACTTTTGAATAGTAATGAATAGTGCATATAATGATTATCATGATTTATTTGCAGAAAATCTTGATTATTATGTAAAATACACAAATAATTTTATTAAAGATGAAGATGCAGTTGATGATAAAGTATATTATTATTTTACTATGATACCTAAAAAATAATTTTAGCACTTGGCCCTTTTTATATGATTTATTCACACGAAATTTGAAATACAATAGAAAGAGAGAAAATAAAAAGGAGATGAAAATATGAGTCCACAACAGGTTGACTTGACAGAGTTAGGGACTTTTATAGGAAGCCTTATTTTTGTATGCTTTATTATTTATAAAACTTGTAAAGTACAATTTGAAAAATATTTTGAAAATGCTTCTTTTGAAAGAAAACCTAAGAAAGCTGACATAGTTAAACATAACCAAATTAATACAGAAATTCAAGACAATTTAGTTAAAGCCAGAGATATATTAAATGCAGATTCTGCTCGTGTTCATTTGATTCATAATGGAACTCATTATCTTCCAGGCGTATCTTCTTTGAAAGTAAATTGTGCTTATGAATCAGTAAAATATGGGATAAAATCTTATCAAATGTTATTGATGGAGATTCCTATTCCTATTTCATCTGCTTTTATTGAGAAAATGCTTGACAATAGAGATATAGTTCAATGTGGAGATATAGATAGTTGTATGGCACAGCACGAAGATTCTTGAAATAAATTTGCTGCGTTTATACAAGTAGAAAAAGGAATTCAAAATCAAGCTTTATCAGCAGTATTATTAAAAGATGTGGATGGGGAACCTATGGGATTTGTTACTTTTGGATATGAAGATAAAGAAGCTTTTTTAGAAAAACCAGAAGAATTATATAAGATAGGTTATTATATAGAACAAGAAATTCAAAAGTTGAGTAATTTAGATAATTCCCCATCTACAAAAAATAAAAAATTTAAAAAATAATTTTAGAGTGAATATGAAAAAATATTCACTCTTTTTTCTTTTGGCCTAAAGCAAATCATTTAATTAAAATATTTTTAATATATTAATAGAATATTATATAAGAAAAAATTCTTATTTTTATAGAGATAAAAGGAGATGATTTTTATGAGTGCACCAACTTTAACTTTGTACCCTCCTGTAATATCAACATATATGCCCGCTTTTGTTATTCAACAGCAAAATACAGATTCATGCAGGGTATATTTTTCTTTGTCTAAATATAATACAATAGAAGATATTGCAAATGTACAAGTCACAATAAAAAGTCAATATACGAATGATAATATGTTAAGTAATACAAAATATCCTTCAGAAATTATGTTGACAAATTTAAGTTTAGATACAACTGTAACAACAGATGAGAAATATTATATTACGATCACTTCCGCAGATATAGAGGGCGGATTTGATTATGATACTTATTATAAATTACAAATAAGATTTACAAGCACAGAGGCGGCCGCCGCTTCTTTGACTCCACCACAATCAATTTCATCATGGTTAAATGATAATATGCAATTTTTTAGTGAGTGGTCAACAGTATGCTTAATTTATGGAATTAGTCAACCTCAATTAGTAGCAACATACAATGGAGAAGATGGAATTACTAATTGGGATCCAAACGCTTTAAATGAGTGGTATCAATCTTCAAC
>CADACC010000012.1 GCA_902786275.1 uncultured Erysipelotrichaceae bacterium
TGATTATAATTGCACAAAAGATGGTATAACAGATAAATTTAATACTAAATTTAGTTATATTCCTGTTTTACCTGTTGAAAGATATATAAATCAAGACACTGATAAAGAAAAAGTTAAAATTATCTTTTATAAAGAAAATCAATGGAAAGAATTAATAGTAGATAAAAGTCAATTATCCATAAATACTAAATTATTAGCTTTAAGCGATTATGGATTAGATGTCACAAGTGAAAATGTTAAATACTATATAAATTATTTCAATGAGATTATGAATATAAATGATATTAAAAAACTTAAAAGTATATCTCATTTAGGTTGGAAAGATGATAAGTTTGTACCATACGATAGTAAAGGCATATTTGATGGTGCAGATGAGTTTAAAAACATTTATAATGGCATAGGTTCTAAAGGAAGTTACAATAAATGGAAAGAAGTAGTTAAAGAGTTAAGAGAACACAAAGTAATTAAAATGCTTATGGCTGTTACTCTTGCTAGTCCACTACTTGAAAAACTTAATTTTCTTTATCTGGAAACGGAAAAACACTGAGCTGTATGGTCGCAATGTCTATTTGGGGTAATCCTGATGTTGGTGCATTAAGGCTATCTAGTAACAATACACAAAATTACTACTCAGTTGTAGCAAGTTTCATGAGAAATATTACTTGTTATTTTGATGAACTGCAAATTGTTAAAAGGTCTAAATATCTTGATTTAGAAAGTTTAGTAATGGATTTATGTAACGGAACAGAAAAGGGTCGCTTGAACAAAAATAGTCAAGCGAGAGAGGTTAAGGTTTGGTTTAATAACTTCTTATTCACTAGTAATGATAAATTAGTCAAAGAAAATGCTGGTGAACAAGTATATAATCGTGTAATAGATATGGAAATTGGTGAAAAAATAATTGAAGATGGGCAAGAAATAGCTAAAATTATCAAAGAAAATTATGGATTCGCTGGTAGAGAATACATCAAATATATTGAAGAACTTGGTTTTGAAACAATTTTTGAACGTTTTAAAGGCATTTTTAATAAGATTATCAAAGAAACTAAGGCAACTGATAAACAGGCTAGTTCTCTTGCAACAATATTACTTGCTAACGAGCTAGGAAATGAATGTATATTTGATGATGATTATATCTTAGAAGTACAAGATATAGTTGAATATGTTAATGACAAAGATGAGATTAAAACATCTGTTAAAGCAAAAGAATATATTGTTAGTGTTATAAATGCTAACTGGAAACGTTTTGATGAGCAAAATTATGGCGAATGTTGGGGTATTAAAGATGACTGGGGCTGCACTATTAATGCACAAATTCTATATCGTGAGCTTTTAAAAGGAGGATTTGAATTTGATACTGTAAAAAAAGAGTGGGCTGAAATGAAATTTTTAGAACCTAATTCTCAAGGTAAATTTACTCATCAAACAACTGTTAGAAAAGAGAAAGGAACGTATGTTAGACTCAAACTTACCTAATTTTATATTCAAACTTACCAGAATCTTACAGAAAAACTTACCTGTTTTTGCCTTAAACACTGGGAAACTTACCAAACTTACCAATTTTGGGATATACACTTATATATATAAAATATTTCAATTTTAGATTTAATAAATTATTTGCTATATGAAGTGTATATATAAAAAAAGGTAAGAATGGTAAGTTTACTAGGAAATAAGGGAAATTTAAGTAAGTTTTTGGTAAGTTTTAGGTAAGTTTATGGTAAGTTTAGTTTAATAATAATAAATATTATGAATTATTTAGAAGGTTATAGTTATGCAAAGTCAATAAATGGCTATGAAGAATTAGAAAAAGCTATCTTAGATTGTTTTATTTGTAAACCAGAACTTATGAAAATATCTAAGTTAGAAGATAAACATTTTAAATTTCAATTTAGATTATATTCATTTTTAAAACAATGTTATCAAAGATTTGGAACATTAGATTATACAACTATGACTAGTGTATGTCCTAACAAAAGTGATTTAGTTGATTATATTGCTGATACAATAGACAACAAACATGAATCACCACGATACAGTCTATATGAACAAAGGTTACTTGAAATGTATGAAAATTTTGAGCTGATAGAAGATATTTACAAATTAGCTGAAAAGTTGTATATTAGAGATATAAAGATAGATGAGTTTAAAAGAGAGATTAAAGAATTGTTAGGAGATGAATAAAATGGGAAATATTATATATTCACCAGCAGATGAAACTTTATATATTTATAAACCGATTCTTGTATCAGATTTTCTTTACTATAAATCTAAATATAAACACGTTATGGTTATAGATAGGAGAAAGAAAAAATGGTAGAACGTCCTTATAAATATGTCCCAACTATTGCTTTATGTATTTTGGTTAATGAATATAAGAAATTTGTTAATTCAGGGGATTTTAAAAAACAAAAAGATTTAGATGAAATAAATGAAGAACTGAATATTAGATTTTATACTAAAAAAACTGATGATAAACAAATATCTATCGAAGAATATATGAGGAGTAGAAAAAATGAGTGTAACGGACAAAGAACTAAAAATAATTAATTTGAGCTGCAAGAGATACGATTTAATTAAAACTTTAAAAAAAGCTAAACCAGAAAATAAACGAAGATACGAAAAAGAAATTGAACGTATAAACATGGAGATTGAAAGGCTTTTAAAAGATGGAAACAAATATAAAAAATGATTTTATTATTTTAACTGATACACGTCAGCAAAAAGAAGCTCATATTAATCAAGTGTTTGATGACGAAGGAATATTACACGTCCGTACTTGTTTACCATCTGGTGATTATATAGCTATTCGTCATGACCCTGAACGTGGCTTTTACAAAGACTACTCAATCATTATTGACACGAAGAAAGATTTAGCTGAAGTCTGTGGCAATTTATGTTCTAAAGACCACAGGAGAATCATTGACGAAGTAACAACTGCGAAACAACTCGGCTGCAAACATTTTATATTCCTTATCGGCGATTCAAAAATAAACTCAGTCGAGGATATTATCAACTGGAAACACAAGAAAATCAAAACTCCTGGCGAACGTTTATACAAGACTATGAAAACGTTTAAAGAGCATCACAAGTGCAGTTTTATCTTCTGCAAACGTAATGAACTAGGGAAATATATTATAAAAATGCTAACAACGAAACAACAATGATATGGGAGGGCTAGTTAAAATGGGAAAGTTAAGCGACAGATTATATTATGATTTTAAGTTGAATCAGCTTGGATATGACTTTATGGGTTATTATTTCGATAACAGGAGAGAACTATCATATCACCATATTAAACCAACTCATTCAGGGGGTGAAACAACTTATGACAATGGTGCTTTACTAGTTCGAAGCACGAGCCACAATTATATTCACACGATTGAAGAATATGATTATAAGATGTTTTTAATGGTTACAAGACTATTATTTGAAGAAAAATATATGGGTAAGGTTGATACTGATATATTAAAAGAGATTGACAGCATTTTAAATTGTTTTGAAAGCAAATACAACGGAATATATACAAAAAAAGGTCAACCTTTAGTAAGAGAAGAATTTACTAGAAGGAGGAAATATGATATTTAAAATATTATTCTGGTTAGGAATTATACTAGCTTTTGGTATTGCTTTACTTACACTTGCAATCATTCATTATGTTAAAGTATGCAATCAGTTCATCAAAGATAACAACCTTGAAGAATATACAGACAAAGGTGAGTGGTTAAATTGATGAATTATTACAATCAGCTAATGGAACTTAAAATTGCTGAAGAAAGACTTGAATCACTCATTGAGAAAAAGGAAATGCTTAGAACCAGGATTATGAAGGTTACAAGTCAAATCAAAGAGAATGTTGTATCAGGTGGTGGTAGTAGTGATAAGATGACAAACTATGTTATTGCTATTGAAGGAGTTGAAAGACAAATCGAAGAAGTCACCGAAGAAATAAGAACTTTAAAAAAAGGACTTGCAGCAATGGAACAAGTCTTTAATAACTATCAAGATGACGGAATAGAACGTCAAGTGTTTGATTTAGTATATATCAAGCACAAGAGAGCATCTGAAGCAGCAGAGATTATACCTTGCGACAGAAGGACTGTTTATAGGTATAAAAAGATAATTGAAGCAAAAATTTTACAAAAAAGTGAAAGTTGTCACAAAATGTCACAAAATTTGTGATATATATATAGTATGAGAATATATAAAAAGTTCTCATAATCTATATACCTGCCAAATTAGGTTTCACCATACCACTTATTTAATAGGTGGTATACTGAGCATATAAGTAATTTAAAAGACTCTTTCTATTATTATTCTTTTATATTATTAATAAATTTATATCCTGATAAATAATTTTTTTATTCATTTTGGCTTCTATTTATATGCTTAGTATAGCACTTATTAGAAAAACAATTTGGCAAGTTAAGGAGTGATTAATTTGGGAGATAGAACAAAGCAAAATGCTAATCTTGTTGGTTTACAAACATTATCACCTGAAAGAAGAAGGGAAATTGCTTCAATGGGTGGTAAAAAAACTCAAGAGATATATGCTAAGAAAAAAACATTAAAAGAGTATTTAGAGTTAGCACTAGCAATCGAAGATGAAGAAGGTACTGATAAATATACAAAGATTGTTAAAGCACTTATCAATGAAGCTGAAGATGGAAACGTTAAAGCTTTTGAAACAATAAGAGATTCAATCGGTCAGAAGCCTAAAGAAGAAATTGAACAAAAACAAGAGATTAAAGTTGTAATGGACGATAATATTAAAGAGTGGGGTAGTTAATGATTTTATCAATACCAAAACCTTATCCAAAGCAAATAGAGTTCTTTAAAGCGAGAGAAAAGTATGTTGCTTATGGTGGTGCAAGAGGTGGAGGAAAAAGTTGGGCAGCAAGAATAAAAGCTGTTCTTTTAGCACTTAATAATCCAGGTATTCAAATACTATTATTAAGACGTACATTAAACGAGTTAAGAGAGAATCATACAACTCCATTACAAAAGTTGCTTAGAACAAAGCAACCTGACAGAATAGCAAATTACAAAGACCAGGAAAAGGTGTTTGAATTTGAAAATACGTCAAGGATAAAGTTGGGGTATTGTGACAATGAAAATGATGTTTTACAATATCAAGGACAAGCTTATGACGTAATATTTATGGAAGAAGCAACACAGTTTACCGAGTTTCAGTTTCAATGTTTAACTGAATCAAATCGTAGCAGTGGTTTATGCTTATCTCCATTTAGACCACGAATGTACTTCACTTGCAATCCAGGTGGTGTCGGTCATGGTTGGGTCAAGAGATTATTCATTGATAAAGACTATCAAGGAAAAGAAAGACCAGAAGATTATAGGTTTATTCAAAGTTTGGTATACGAGAATGAATACTTAATGGAGAATGACCCAGATTATGTAAGAACTCTTGAGAATCTACCTGAAGATAGACGTAAGGCAATGCTTTATGGTGATTGGGATATATTTGAAGGTCAGTATTTTGGAGAGTTTAGACGTGATATACACGTCATTGAACCATTTGAAATACCTGAAACATGGGATAGATATATTAGTTTCGACTATGGTCTTGATATGTTTGCAGTTTTATTTCATGCAGTTGATACTTATGGTAATGATTATGTGTATAAAGAAATACACGAGAGTAACTTGATAATAAGTGATGCTGCAAAAAAATTAAAAGAGCACGAAGAATATAAAAATGCTCGATACATTTATGCACCACCAGATTTATGGAATAGAAGAAATGACACTGGAAAAAGTGCTGCTGAGATATTCTATGAAAATGGAGTTGAGCTAACAAAATGTAGTGCCGATAGAGTTGATGGTTGGTATTCAGTAAAAGAGTGGATAAAGCCTTATACAACTCGAGATGAGCAAACAGGTGAGGAGATTAAAACAAGCAACCTAAAGATATTTAGTAATTGCATTAATCTAATACGTTGTTTACCTGCCGTACAACATGACGATAAGAATCCAAATGACGTTGCAACCGAACCACACGAACTTACTCATATAACTGATGCACTTAGATATTTTTGTGTATCAAAAGTAAGTAGAACAATAGAACAAAAACCAGAACCATTCTTTAAGGTAAACTTCAGTTTTGAAGAACCACGAAAGAAAGATTATGGAGAAAGAATAAATGTAATATAGGAGGAACTATGGAAGGATATATTTATTGTGGAATGTGTATCTTATCATTTGTAATCGGTGCAATGGTAGGTCAAAGAGCACAAAAAGGCAAAGATATTACAATCAATCCTGTCAAAGCTATTAAAGAAGAAATTAAAGATAGTAAAGAAAAGAAACAGGAAGATTTAAAAATAAGACAGTTTAATACAATGTTAAAGAACATTGATAATTATGATGGCTCAGGAATGGGTCAAACGGAAATACCTAAGGAATAGGAGGTTAGTTAATGGACGAGAAGGAGATAAAAGAAACCAAAGTCTGGACTTTATATCAAAAGGCAACAGATTTTGCTCGAAAAAAAGGTTTTTATTCGGAAATAGATAAATGTAATAATTTTTATAATGGCGACCAATGGGAAGGGTTAATGATTGAAGGAATAGAACCTGTACAATATAATTTTATTAAACCAATAGTTAATTACAAGGTTAATAGAGTAACAAAGAATCTTAGAGCAATTAATTATAGTGCAGAGAATGTTGAAGGAACTGCATTTAGAACTAAAGCTAAAAAGGTTTGTGATTTATTCAACCAACGTGCTGCAAGAGTTTGGGAAAAAGACCAAATGGATAACAAGATAAAAAAACTTGCTAGACAAGCAGCAATAAATGGTGAGGCAATTTTATACATCTCTTATGATGAAGAAAACAATGACCCACTTAATGAAATATTAAACAAAGTTGATATTTATTTTGCTAATGAGAATGACCCTGATATTCAAAATCAATCATATATCATAGCAAAGAAAAGAATGAGTATTGAAGAAGCAAGAAACATTGCTAAAGATAAATATGATGTATCAGATAAAAAACTAGACCAAATTATCGGTGATGATGATACACTTGAAGAAGCTGGTAATGATGCTAAAGAAGAAGTAAATAACATGGTAACAGTTGTAACTAAGTTCTTTAAAGAAGAAGGAACAATCAAATATGAAGTTGCAACTAAATATGTTGAGTTTACTAAATCACCAGAAGATTCAGGAATGAAAAAATATCCTTTCTGCCACTTCTTATGGAGTGATAAAGAAGGAAGTGCTAGAGGTGAGGGTGAGGTTAAACAACTTATACCTAACCAAATAGAAACAAATAAAACAGCAATGAGAAGATTGCTAACAGCTAAGAACACTGCTTATCCACAAAAGATTTACAATAAAGATAAAATAGTAAACCCAGAAGCAATAAATATTGTTGGTGGAGTTATTGAAGCAAAAGGAATGGACGTTGATGATGTTCGTAAAACATTCTCAGTTACACAACCTGCTCAAATGTCACCAGACGTTGAAAAGTTACAACAAGAACTTATTTCAACTACTCGTGAACTTGCAAGTGCATCTGACACTGCAACAGGTCAAGTAAATCCAGAAGATGCTTCAGGTAGAGCAATACTTGCAGTACAACAAGCAAGTGAACAACCACTTGATGAACAAAACGTTGCTTTAAATACATTTATTGAAGATGTTGCAAGAATATGGCTAGATATTTGGAAAACATATAACGATAAAGGTATGAAGATGGAAAATGTAACAACAGACCCTATTACAGGTGATGAAAGTATTGAAGTTGTTGATGTTCCTAAATCAACTTTAGATAAATTAAGAACAACAGTTAAAATTGATATTACACCAAAAGGTGCATTTGATAAATATGCACAAGAGATTAGTTTAGAGAATCTTGCTAAGTCTGAGTTTTTTATGAATACAAACTGGCTTGAAGATTATGCTGATTTGTTAGATAATGATTCTGTAATGCCTAAGTTAAAACTTGAGGACTTAATTAAGAAACGTAAAGAAGAACAAAAGAAAATTCAAGCAGTACAGCAACAAGCTAATATTCTTAGAACTAGAGTAAATCAATTAATGCAATCTGGCGAAATAATGCCAAAAGAAATGGCTCAATATATGGGACAACCTAGTCCAGAGCAAATGGAACAACCAATGGGAGAACCAGAAGGAGAACCAATGTAATAGTGTTACTCTTATGAGTAGCACAAGGTGAATAATATTTTGTTAACGTATTATTTGCCTTATGGTGCTTATAATTAGCACTTGTTATGTTCTAATCTTATTTGTGTCACTTACAAAATAAGAAGAAGATGCTGCTTAACAGGCAGCATAAAGTGGATATGGTATTACACTGACCAATCTTTACTATATCTGCTTTATGGTACTTGTTAGGTACTAGACCAAACATTAATGTCTTGAAACTTTATAGGTTATAGTCTACCAGACTTTAAATGTGGAGGAAAAAATGGAATTTGCAAAAATGTTATTACAGTTATTTGCAGAAGAATCAGAAACAACTGATTCAATGGAGGAAGAAGATACTATCGAACAAGAATATGACGATACTTCTGATGCCGAAGAAGTAGAAGAAACCGAAGAAGAAACTGAGGAAGAAACTACTAAAGAACCTGAGAAGGTTGAAAAGACTTTCACTCAAGATGAAGTCAATCAAATGATTGATAAGAGAATCAAGAGAGAAAGAAGCAAACTAGATAGAAAGTATAAAGATGAACTATCTAAATATGAAGAACTTGCTTATCTAACAAAACAAGGTCTTGATACAGATGATTTTGATGAGGCACTTGATAAGACAAGACAGTTCTATGCTGACAAAAAGGGTATTAAATACTCACCAAAGTCAGATAATAAAGATGAGGAAATCTTAGCTAATGCTTATGCAAGAGAAATTCTCGAAGATTGTGAAAGTGTTGAAGATATAGAAGATGCTATACAAAACATAAGTAACAAGGGCACAAGATTAACAGAAAGAGATGCAATCATCATTAAAGACTTAGATAAAGAAGCAAAAAGAATGAAAAGAGTTGCTCAATTATCTGAGTTAGGAGTTACCGAAGATGTTTACAATTCAGATTCATTTAAGCAATTTGAAAGTAAATTCAACGAGAACACTCCAATCAGTGATATATACGAGTTATATAACACTACTCAAAAAGCTGAAAAGCAATTCAAGAATCCTGGAAGTATGAAATCAGTTCCTTCTACTGAGAAAAAGGATTTTATTAGTGAGAAAGAATATGATAGAATGTCTGATAAGGAGATTGAAGAAAACATGGAACTCATAAGAGAATCCATGAAAAAATGGTAATATTTTATTGAAAGAAGGGAAATTTATGAAATTACAAAGATTTGCTGGAAATTTTAAACCAACTTATTGGTCTAAATATATCCAAACAGAACTTGAAAAAGCTTTAGTAATTGCTAAATGGTCTGATTACAAGTTCGAAAGTGAAATTAAACAAGGAGAAAGAGTTAAAATACCTGGTGCTGTAAGACCAACTATTAATACTTATGTACCTGGTACAGATATTGCTATTGAAACTCTAGCAGATAATGCTCAATATTTAACTATTGATTATGCTGATTATTTTGCATTTGAAGTAGATGATATTGAAAAAGCACAAAGTAAACCTGAATATCTAGAAGCTCAATTCAGTGAAGCAAAAAAAGCTCTTGCTGAAAAAGAAGATGCTACTGTTGGTCAAGTTGCTGCTTTAGGTGCATTAAACGGAATGAAATCTGCTTCTATTGCACTAGCTAGTGAAACAAGCCCACTTGATTCTATTGATGCTGGATTAGTTAAACTTTATAAGAATAACGTTCCAACAACTGAAGAATTAGCTGCTGACTTAACTCCAGAACATATTACTGCTATTCGTTCTAAATTAGCTAACTTATTCACTGAAAACGTTGAATACATTAAGAAAGGTGCTATTGGAAAATACAATAATACATTATTAAGAATGACTAATAATCTTTATAATGATGGTACTGATTCTTATGAATTATTAAGAACTAAAAAAGCAGTTGCAGTTGCTAACCAAATTGACAAACTAGAAACTACTCGTAAAGAAAAAGGTTTCGCAAGTATTATTAAAGGACTTAATGTATATGGTGCTAAGGTTGTTAGACCAAAAGAACTATATGTAATTAGAGTTCATTAATAAAGGAATAGGAGGAAACATACTATGATGAAAATTCAAAGATTTGCTGCTTCTACTGGTAAAGTAGTAAAAGTAAACAATGCTATTAAAGTTATTGATACTGATATGGTTGCAGTTGATGCTACTGACGGAATCAAATTTGACTTTAAAGGTTATTCAAATGATAGAATCGCAATAGTATTCCAAAATACTAATGGTTCTGCTGCTAAAGATGCAAAAGTAAAAGCACCTACTAATGGTGGATATGCTGCTGACACTGCTGATTTAACATTATCAGTTGCTGCTGGTAAAACTGCTGTTGCATTTGTTGAAACTGCTAGATATGCTAATACTGATGGTACAATTATTTGTGCTGGAGGTTCTGCTGACGTTAAAGCAGTTGCAGTTTATTTAGGTTAAGAGAGAGTTATCTCTCTTTTCTTATGTTTATTAAAGGTTTTAATAGGTGTAAGAAAGGAGAGGTGAAAATGACAACAATACAAGTAACGGATAAACAAGTTATAGTAAAAGGTCATAGTGGATATGACGTTGTTGGAAAAGATATAGTATGTGCTGCTATTTCGACTTTAACCGAAGCAACTTATAATTACCTTGCTGCGATAGGTAATAGAGTTCGTAAGGTTGAAAATGAAGAAGATGCAGTATTTATTATAAATATTGATTATATAAGCAATTCAGGAAGAAGAATGCTCGGCTCATTTATACAAATGGTTGATGATATTGCAAGTCAATACCCAGATTATGTTAGGAGGATAAAATGAAAAAACTAGAGAGCTTAGAAAAGTATGTGTTAGTTCCAAACACTCAATTTTATGGAACATATTTCTATGATGGTGAAGATATAGAACTTCACAATGAAGTAGAAGAATACAAAGATGATGAAACAGGAGAACCTGAAGTAAGATTAACTATCATTGATAAAATCGAAGATGGTATATTTAAAAAATATAAACTAATCGAAGATTTAAAAAATGGTGGTTTTGAAGAAATAAAAAGAGAGTTTCCTGTAAAAGAAGGGGAAATGCTTATATTTGTTATGAATGAAGGATTTACTAAAACTCATAGCAAATTAATAACAATAGATGAAGCTATTGATAGATATAAATTATTAAGGAGTGATGATAATGACACTAACGGAGATGAAGAAAAGAACTCTAGCATTAATTGAGGAAATTAATAAAGAAAGTAAATATTTAACAGATGATATAGATATTCAAGAAAAAATAAATTATGTTGTAGATATGGTTCAAAACGAACTTGCAAGAATTAAAAAAATTGCAGTTGTTGAAGAAATGGAAGTTACTGAAGGACAAGAAATAAATCTTTATGAAGATTTAGATAATTTCTATAAACTTGAAACAATTACAGGTGTAAGATTTGATATGTTTCAAAACAACATTAAATTTGAAGAAGATGGAACTGCAAGAATAAAATATTATAAATATCCAAAAATAATTAACGAAGAAACTATTGATGATGAGTATGAGTTTGAACTAAGTCAAGATTGTTTAGAAATAATGCCTTATGGTGTTGCTGCCGACTTACTAAAAAGTGATGTATCTGCTCAGTATGGTCAAGTATATGCAAATGCTTATAGAGAAAAATTAAATTTACTTGAGCTTAATACAAGCAATGGTGTAATGGAATTTAAAGGTGGTTTAAATGTCTAGTGGTTACACAGGTCTTGCAGCAGGAAGTTTAAAAAGACAGACTTATTATAACTTTAGGGGTGTTGATTTTACTGATGATGTAGTAAATGAAACAAGAAGCCCTGACTCATTAAATATGTGGAAGAACTATAAGTCATTAGGAAAGAAAATAGAAACTAGACCAGATATAGAATTACAATTACAATTAGAGAATACTATATATGGTCTATTTTTTTATACAATAAACAATGTTGACCATTGGATAATTCATTCTGGAACTAGTTTATATGACTATAATCCAAATACAAAGTCTTTAACAACACTTAAAGCAAATGGAATGAATCCTTTTAATTCAACAGCTTTTATTTATAATAATTTATTTTTTATGATAGATGGAATCAATTATCTTGAGTATGATGGTTCAACAATTAAAGATGTTGAAGGAACAATACCATTAACAAGCATAGGAAGAAAACCTGCTGGTGGTGGAACTCAATATCAAGATATAAACTTGATAAGTGATTATCGTAAGAACTCATTTTGGAGTGATGGAACATCAACTGAATATCATCTTGACGCAACTGGAATATCTAACACAGGTGTTCAAGTATGGATTAATGATGTTTTACAAGATAGCAGCACTTATACAATAGATACAGTAAATGGTGTTATTACATTTACAACTGCACCTGTTGCTGCAATAGATGAAGATAACGTTGTTATTCAATTTGCTAAACCTGTAAGTGGTTATGCAAATAAAATTAAAAAATGTACAATAGCAACAATGTTTGATAACAGGGTATTCTTTAGTGGAAACCAAGATTATCCAAATGCAGTGTTCTGGTGTTCATATAATGACCCACGATATATAAGTGATATGAATTATGCACTTGAAGGTACTGATATAGCAAAAGTAAAAAGTATGGTTGCTGGAAACAATGCCTTATGGGTATTTAAAGAACCTAGTCAAGCAAATACAACAGTTTTCTACCATGTACCACTTGAAAGTTATGATGAAAGATTAGGAGATACAGTTAAAACATATCCTAGTGTTCATTCAAGTATTTCAACTGGTTGTGCTGCAACTGGAATAAACTTTAATGATGATATTTGTTTCTTTAGTGATAGAGGAATGGAAGGAATCACAGGAGATATTACAACTGAGCAAGTTTTAGCTCATAGAAGTTCATTAGTTGATAGAAAAATGTTAAACGAAGAAAATTATAAGAGAATGGTACTTGCTGAATGGGAAGGATATTTACTTGTAATAATTGATGATATAGTTTACTTAGCAAATTCAAGAGAAACAGTTGCAAATGCTGACCATAATGAATATGAGTGGTTCTATTGGAAACTTGCTAAAAAAATGAGAGCAACAAACGTACATAATAACGTGTTGTACTTATGTAGTGAAAGAGAAAATGTATATGATGATAACGGATATATTAAATATACTGATGGTTTAAACTTTTACTGGTATGATAGTGAAAATGAAATAGTATATGATACTGATTATGAAGAAACTCAAATAAGTGTTGAAACATTAACACCGATTTATATTTCAGGAATATATACATTAACAAATAATAATGAGAATAGAGATTTAGAATCTTACTGGACTACTAAATCTGATGATTTTGATTATCCACAAATGTTAAAGACAACTAATAAACGTGGATTTAAAAGTGATGTTTCAGGATTGAGTGTTACAATTGAAGTTAAGACTGATAACAACGGTTTTGAAACTTTAGGAACATATAACAATACTAAAGGATATATTGTTGCTAAATTAAAAAGAAAAAAATGGAATAAGATACAATTAAAATTTGGTTCTAATAAACCATTTGGAATATATGAAATAGTTTTAGAATCATACATTGGTTCTTATGTTAAAAGGAGTTAGGAGGTAATTTATGAATTGGGACGAGTTAAATGAGTATTATAAGAATAGTATTAATCAAACTCAGCAACAAATTAACAATTTACAAACTGAGAAACAAAATGCTATAAACGAATACGAAACTGGTTATAATAATCAATTACAACAATATAATGATTTACAGCAACAACAACAAAATTACATTGATACATGGGCTGCAAATCAAAAAGAACAACAACAAAAACAAACTGATTATAATATCGGTTTAATCAATCAAAATAAAGAAGAAGCAGCAAAAGAAACTCAGAAACAAACTCAAGATGCTTACATTGATTATATGAAGCAAACTAACCAATATGGTGGTGCTTTAGAAAACTTAGCATCTCGTGGTTTAGCAACTCAAGGATATTCTGAGAGTTCCAAAGTTGCAATGTACAATACATATCAAAATAGAGTTGCGACTGCAAATGCAGCTCTAACTAAAGCAAATACTGATTATGACAATCAAATTCAACAAGCATTGCTTAATAATGATGCAGCACTTGCTGAAACTGCTTTAGAACAAATGAAACAAACTTATCAACTTGCATTAAGTGGATTTGAATATACAAGTAACTTATACAATCAAAGACTTAGTTACTTACAAAACATTGAAAATACTTACTATGATAGGGGTCAAAATTTACAAGCTTTACAAGCAGGTTATGTTGGTGAGTTAGGTAAATTAAGACAATATCAAGATGAAATGGAAATGGAAAAACAAAAACGTGCTCTTGCTCAACAACAATGGGAAAGAGAATTTGCCGAAGAACAAAGACAATTTAATGCACAAATGAATTATAAATCTAGTGGTGGTTCTGGTGGTTCAAGTAGTTCTAAGAGTTATTCTAGTGGAAGTAGTTATAGTAATTCTTCTACTGGTACAAATTCTGGAAACTCTGCTGCAACACAAAAGAAAAGTGATTACTACTTTAAAAATGGCTATCAACCACAATATATTAATAATATTAAAGTTAGTAATCCTGAAGGTTGGGAAGCTGCTCAAATACTTACAGTTGAAGAATGTGCAAGTTTAGGAATAAAAGCATCTCAAAATGTATGGAAAGCAGGAGATAAATACTATTTATGGATTGGTGGTCAAAAAGATTATGTTGACGTAACAAAACATATTAAGGAAGCTAAAAAGAGAAATATTAAACCTGGTTTGGTAACAATATATAAAAGTTTAGGTATAAAGTAATGGAGGTGTAGCAATGGCTATAAAAACATTGGGTGATTATGTAAAAGAAAATAAAATAGATATGAATAGAAAATATACCACTCAAGAACTTCAGGATATAACATGGACTAAAAAACAAAAGCAAAACTTAACTCGTTATCAACCTAAGAAAAAAGAGGAAAAAGGTAATTTTGTTACTCGTGCAATAGCAACAGTTGATGATGCTTTTCTTAATATGTCAAAAGGTTTTTTAAAAACTACTGAAGGTGTTGCAGATACATTTTCTTATTTAATAGCTGATGTAGAAGATTTTTTCGGTGCAGATGAAATGGCTGAAAGAACAAGAGAACAAACAAAAAGAAATTTAATTGATGAATTATATGGTAATAGTAAAACAGTTAAAGCAATTAAAAATGAAGCATACCAAAATAAATATGTTACTTCCATTGAAGAAGGTATTGGTAATGTAGCAGCAATGGCAGGTGGTGCTAAGGCATTAAGTTGGGCAAATATGGGTGGCACAACTTCAACTGTTACAACATCATTTACTAGTGCTTATGGTAATGCGACAAGTGAAGCATTAAGAAATGGTGCAGATTTGAATACTGCAAGAAAAGCAGGTTTAATAAATGGTACTTCTGAAGCATTATCAGAACAATTCTTTGATGCTCTACCTGGAATGAAAGTAGAAGGTTGGGGTAGTAAAGTAATTGGTAAGATTGGTTCTGGAGTTGAAAGATATTTTGGAACTAACACTGGTAAACTTGTTATGAAAGCTTTAAATGCTTCAGGTGAAGGTTTTGAGGAAATTATATCTAATATGCTTACTTCAGCAGGAAATGATATAATGCACCATTTTGATAAAAACTATACTTATGGCATGGAAAATCAATCAGGTAATATTTTAAAAGATGTATGGAGAGCTGCAACAAGTAAAGAGTCTTGGGATTCATTTATATCTGCTGCTTTAACATCTGCAATAACTAATGGTGGAAACACTTTAGTAAGTAATACTCAAAAGAATAATATTATTAAATCTTATGCAAAAGAAAATAATATGACAGTTAATCAAGCTAAAAATATGTTTAATCAATCAGTTCAACAAAAAACTCAAACTGAAATGCAAAAACAACCAAAAATGGATTTAGGTCAAAGAGTTGAAACTGAAAACATGGCAAAAGCTAAAACAATGTCTGAATTAAGAAGGGGAACATTTGTTCAACCTGGAACTGAAACTCAAACATATCAATATGCTAAGTCAGAAAACCAAAAAGTAAATGAAATGAATCAAAGTATTGTAGATGCTGGTGGAAATAATACTCAAGCAAATAGAGAAGCAGCAGCAACTGCTAAAAGATTAATTGAAGATTTAGGATTTAATATTAAATTTACTAATAATCAACAATTACAAGAGCAAGGACAAAACGTTAATGGAAGAAGCATTAATGGATTTGTTAAAGATGGAACAATGTATCTTAACCTTGATAGTGACGAACTTGCAAACTTTACAATAGGTCATGAAACAAAACACTTTTTTGAAGCTAATAAAGAGATGAACGATTTATTAAATCAATCATTAAAAGAATATGCTCAAGAAAAAGGAATTTGGGATAAGAGATTAGCAGAAACAACAGAATTATACACTGATAAAGATGGGAATTTAATTGGTGACCCTGAAGGGGAACTACTTGCTGATTTAACTGGTGAAGTATTTGCTAATTATGAGTTTGTAAATAATTTATCAATTAAAAATCCTAGTTTATTTGAAAAAGTTAGAAGTTTCTTCCAAAACTTATATTACAAGGCAACTGGTCAAAAAGAAAAGTTGTTAATTAAACAAATCAATGATAATTTGAATAAAGTATATAGAGAATATGCTAAAACTCAACCTGGAAATAAAACTAATGAAAAAGGAGAAACAAAATACTCTTTAGGTGTACATTATGGAGATTTAGGTAAAGCAAGAGATACAAACTATTTTGCAATGAGTTCTGGAAGAAGAAGCACAGGTCATTTTGGAAATGGAACATATTTTGTTTCTCAAGAAGAATCAAATAGATTAAACAATGATGAAACATTTACAAGAAAAACAAGACCTCAAAGAGAAATAGAATTTGATGATTATAATTTATATAAACCTAAAATTGAAAGTGAAGGTTTTAGATTACATGATGGATTAAAAGCAGTAAATTATGGCGAATATGATTCTACTGATTTTGAAATGTTAAAAAATGACCTTATGAGAAATGGCATAAGTGAAGAACAAATAAATAATGCTATAAATGAAGTTGAAAGAATAAGACAAGAATTAAAAGATGCTGATTATAAAAAACAAGTTGAAGCAGATAGTTTATCAACTGAATTTATGAAAGCATTAGGATTTAATGGAATAGATGTTAGGGGTCTTGAAGGGCTTGATAATACTGGATATGGTAGTGTTATTTATGATTTAGATAATAAGATTAATAGTGAAAAAACTTTAACTAAAGATTCTCAAGACAGAGAATTATCTGAACAACAACAAGAATATTTTAAAGATAGTAAAGTAAGAGATGATGAAGGTAGATTACAACCTGTATATCATATGACTAATGCTGATTTTAACAAAATTGATTTTGATAAGAATTATCAGGGAGTTTTCTGGTTTGCATCTAGTAAACAAGATTTACAAGATGGAACTGTGTCTGCCGTAGGAACTAGAGATAAAGCAAATAGTAAAATAATGGAATTATATGCTAATATTACTAATCCTGCTGGTTGGAGAGAATATGACAATTATGGCATAGGTCAATTAAAAGAAATGGGCTATGATGGTGTAATATTAAAAGAAGATGATGGTTCATTTGTAGGTTTTGTATTCAATGAATCAAACCAAATCAAAAATGTAGATAATACTAATCCAACTGATAGTCCTGATATAAGATATTCATTAAGCAAAAATGTACCACTAGAAAGCAGAGTAAGTGGAGATGAATTGTTAGATGCACAAGATTTAATAGAAGAAATTAAATCAGTAGGTGCAAATGTAGATAAAAATGGATATGTAACTGTATATCATCAAACAACAAATGAAAATGCAAGTAAAATAAAAGAAACAGGTAAAATGACTGCAAAAGAACCTTATGTTTATTTTAGTACATCAAAAAATGCTCAACAAGCAGAAGGTAGAGGTCAAACTAAATTAGAATTTAAGATACCAGTTGAAAAATTACAACTTGATGATATATTTAGTGATAATGCCGATTTAAAAATGTCTTTAGATGGGGGAAATGATTTAGATGTTTCTAATTATTTGGTAAATGATAATGCTAAATATTCTTTAAGTCAAAAAGAAGATACAGATTTTGATGAATTATCAGAAAAACAAATAGAATATTTTAAAAACACTAAAGCAGTTGATAAACAGGGTTATCTTGAAACTGTATATCATGGAACTCCTGAAGATTTTAATATATTTGATATAGAAAAAGCCGGTAAAACAGGGGTAGAATTTGGTAATGGTTTCTATTTTACTAATAGTAAAGGTACAGCAATGGCATTTACAGAAGGTGGTTTATACGGAGATAGTTATGACCAAGTAAAAGAAGGGTATATAAATATCGAAAAACCAGCTAGTAGAAATAGTAAAACAATTAGTTTTGATGAATTTAAAAAATTATATAATGAACTAAATAATAACAAAAATCTTTATGATGAAGAAATGGGAATGTCTAATATTGATGCTTTATTAAGTGATTATGGTGATATATATAATGATAAAGAAAATACAATTAAAAAATTCTATGATTCGTATGATAATGATGTTACATTGATAGATAATTTATCATATATGGCAAATCCCAAAGAAATGTATGAAGTTTTAAGAAATGTAACGGGAATTGATGGAATTATAATTGAAAATCCTTCTAATTATGATAGTTATGAAAAATATTATGTTGCATTTAATCCTGACCAATTCAAATTAAAATCAAATAAAACCCCAACTATAAATGAAGATATGAGATACTCAATATCTCAAGAAGGGGAATTACAATCTGATAAATATAAAGATTTATTCCCTGGTATGACAAGGTCTAGTATACATTTGAGCGATTTAAAACGTAAAGAAGTAGAAATACCTACTGAGCAAGAAAATGTTCTCAAAACGTCTGAAAATGAGCAAAAACAAGGTGAAAAACCAACAAGACGTGAAGTAATTGATAGAAATAGACAACTTGCTAGGGAACAACTTGGTGATATTACTCAAATAAAAGACAAAAAACGTGGATTATTATATCAAATAAATACAATGAAACGTAATTTAAGAGATATAATGACAAAAGAACAAGCTCAGAAGATGTATGATACATATTTCAAAGATATTACAACAAATAATGCTAAAATTGAGAACGATATAACATCTTATAATGAGAGAATACAAAAATATAATCTAAATGATAAAGAATCAACATATACACAAATGATTGGTGAATTAAAGCATAATCCTGAAACAACTTTAACAAAACAACAAGTTGATGATTTCTATTATAAAAATGCAAATAAAATTGACCAACAAAAATGTGAAAATGCTGTTAATGAATTTAGACAAATATATGATGAATTAATCGAAAAAGTAAATGATGTACTTACTGATAATGGTTATAAACCAATCGAGTACAGAAAAGGTTATTTCCCACACTTTATTGAAGAAAAAGCAACTAGCAAACTTGGAAAACTTGCTGAAAAACTTGGTTGGAAGGTTAAAAAAGGTCAATTACCAACTGATATAGCAGGTATAACAGACCAATTTAAACCAGGCAAAGCATGGACAAGCTTTAGTCAACAAAGAACAGGAGATGCAACTGATTACAATGCACTTAAAGGTTTAGATAACTATTTAAGAGGTGCAATGGACGTAATTCATCATACAAACGATATTCAAAAATTAAGAGCATTAGAAAATGAAATAAGGTATCAATATAGTTCTAAGGGTGTTCAAGATAAGATAAATGAAATTTATGCTGATGAAAACCTTGATATGGAAGAAAAAAATGATGCTATTGCTAATTTAACTTCTAATATCAGAGAAAGTGGTCTTGGTAATTTTGTTACTGAGATAAGAAACTATACTGACAATCTTGCAAATAAAAAAGCATTTGGAGATAGAAGTATGGAACAAACACTTGGACGTGATGTTTATTCTATAATGAATAATATCAACGGACGTGTTAGTGCTAACATGGTTGGTGCAAACATTTCAAGTGCAATTACAAACTTTATACCTATTACTCAAGCTTGGAGTCAATTATCAACTAAAAACCTAATGAGAGGTATGTATGAATCAATTAAAACAAGCATAAAAGGTGATAATTTTGCTGATAGGTCAACATTCTTAACAAATAGAACAAAACAAGCTGAGAGATTATACAATACAAAAATGGATAAACTTACTCAAAAACTTGGAGTTCCATTTGAAGCAATAGATAGTTTTACATCTAATACAATAGTTAGAGCAAAATACTATGATAATATTGCTAAAGGAATGTCAGAACAAGAAGCAATGTCAAATGCTGATGAATTTGCTAAAGATGTAATGGCTGGTAGAAGTAAAGGCGACCAACCAACAATCTTTAATAGAAAAAATCCATTATTTAAGTTATTTACTGCTTTCCAATTAGAGGTAAACAACCAATATGGATATATGTTTAAAGATATTCCAACAAATATGGCAGATGAAGCTAAAAGAAAACTTGTAGGGGCATTTATTAAAATGTTCTTGGGTGCTTGGTTATATAATGAAATAACTGAGAAATTTACAGGTAGAAGGGCTGCATTTGACCCAATAGATATGGCAGTTAGTGATGTTAAAACATTAACTAACGAAGATATGGACTTAGGTGATAAGATTCAAAGTATCGTAAAAGATACTGCTCAAGAAGTACCGTTTGTCAGTGGACTTGCTGGTGGAGGTAGGTTACCAATTCAAGGTGCTATCCCTTATTCAAATCCATTAGAAATGGTTACTAAAACATTTGAGGATATTGGAAACTTAGATGACCCTAAGAAAAGAAAAACTGCTATTAATAATCTTAAAAAAGAATGGTCTAAACCAGTTTATTATTTAGCATTCCCAGTTGCAGGTGGACAAATAAAGAAAACTGTTGAAGGATTATCAATGTATGATAAAGACTTACCTATTGCAGGAAGTTATACAAATAGTGGAAAATTAAGATTTGAAGCTGATACAAGTACATTAGGTAAGGTTCAAGCAGCAGTGTTTGGACAATATGCAAGTAAAAATGCTAGAGAATATTTTAAAAATGGATATACACCTTTAACTGAAGGTCAAGTTGAAGAAGCTCTTGAAGCAGAACTACCAATTAATGAATATCGAGAAATAAATCAAGGTATTAAAGATGCAAAAGCCGAAGCTAAAGCAAAAGGTGAAAACCAAACTGAAGCTATGTATGATTATATTTATGATTTACCTATTGAGATGGAACAAAAGAACTCATTAATTAATTCAAGAACAAAAGGAAGTTCAACAGTTAAAGATAAAAATGGATATATTAAATATGTTGATGATAAAGGTAAAACTTATTGGTATGATAAGAAAAACGATATTGTGTATAATAATAAATATAAAGAAATGGACACAAAAGATATTGCAGATTTAACTAAAGC
Source organism: uncultured Erysipelotrichaceae bacterium (assembly GCA_902786275.1). Classification (GTDB taxonomy): domain Bacteria; phylum Bacillota_I; class Bacilli_A; order RF39; family UBA660; genus RUG13160. The sequence continues at coordinate 21,584 of CADACC010000012.1, forward strand.
ATCAACTCAAAAAGATATATCTAATTATGGAGATTATGGAAGCCTTGCAGAGTTTAATTATTCTAATAAAAATCCAGAAAAATATTTAGCATTAACTAAAATTGCTGATTATGATACATTTATGGAATATAAAGATGAACTTGCAGCTATAAAACAAAAATATGATAATCAACCAACTGAATTTAAAAAGAAAAAGGTATTTGAATATATTAACTCATTACCATTAAGTGTAGAACAAAAATTAATGTTACAAAAAATGGGTGCTGGATATAGTATTAAACAATATCGTGGAAGATTACATAATTACATAAACAATATGGAACTAACAAAAGAGCAAAAACAAGCTATTGATAAGGTATTATTTGATTAGGAGGTAATAAAATGAGTTTACAAGATAAAAATGTAGTAAGAACTGCTGCTGATTTAGAAAAAAAATATAATTTTGCTAAATTACTTGGTTTAAGTAAAAATATAGAAACAAATACCGAAACCTTAATAAAGGTAGAAAACGAATTAAATAATATGCTTAATTCTTTAGTAATAAATCTAAGTGATGTGCTAGACTCTCAGTCTAGCATTTCACTATGGTTTTATGAAGGAATACCGACAACAAGTAATGAACCATATACCGATTGGGTAACACCTTCTGACCATTATGGGGATTTATATTATGACCAAAATAGTGGTTATGTGTATAAATACACAAGCACAGGTTGGGTTTTACAAACTGATGAAAATTTGATTAATGCACTTGCTTTAACAAATGTTGAGTTAGATGTAACAACCGACCATGAAAGGCAGGTATTCTTTCAACAACCAACACCACCTTATCAAAGTGGAGATTGGTGGATTCAAGATGATGGAACTTTAATGATTTGTCAATTAGGGAAACCTACTGGTGAAACTTTTGAAGAAAACGATTTTGTTATTTCAACAAGATATGTTCAAACTGTTGCAGTAAAACAAGGAGATACGATTGAAGTAATCAAAGGTCAAGTTGTAACTATAACTGATACAATGGTTAGTTATACAGATAAAGCAACTGGTAAGACCACTGCAATTAGTGGTGATAGTATTACAACAGGTACATTAAAATCACAAAATTATGTTCAAGGTACGAGTGGAACTAAATTTGACTTAACTAATGGTGTTATAGATAGTAAGAACTTTAAACTAGATAATAGTGGTAATATAGATGTAGAAGGATATATTACTACTAGCAGAGGTATAATAACAAACTTACAATATCAAGGAAGGTCTTTTAACTGGCTTGCTGAAGGTAATGCAGATAGTGCTGAGGAATACTTTTTGGGATATAATGAGTCTTGGGAAGATTATCCACCAAAAAACCTTGCAAACTTCTTTTGTGTTGATGTTTATATACCACAAGGTTTTACAATTCAAAGTGCAAAAATTGTAGTAAAGCACAATCCAGTAAATTGGGGTGGAAACACTGGATATTGTAGGAATATAAATGCTTATAATATAACTAATTATATGGGTAACAATATATATGCAGAATATGCGAGTGATTATAACTTATTTCCAAATGTTGTATTTAATAGTAGTAATATAATAAGTAATGCTATGGGAAGTGGAGGTCACACTTTTAGTTCTAGTGCAGCTGAAACTTATACATCAAATGATATTTCAAGTGTATTTAAAAGTGGGGATAACACAATACCTGGTCATTACAATATAGCTATTAAAACATCTAATTCAACTCCTGGTTATTATGATGGGCAAGATGCTAACTCTTATCTTGGAGTTCATACAGGATTTGTTGCAATGGAAATAAACATAATTGGTTATACTAAAATTTAACATATAGAATAGGAGGAAAAAGATATGTTTAAAATTAAAGGTAGTACAATTCATTGTTCGAGAGGAGATGGTGGTACAATATCACTAAAAATTCCTTATACTGACGTAAATAATTATATAAAATATGAAGATAATGAAGCTACACCAAACGTTTATTGGTATGATTCAAAAAATAATGTTTTATATGATTCTAATTATGAAGAATCGAGTGTGTCTATTGATACTCTTACAATGGTACTATATGAGTTTAAAGTTGGTGATAAAATAACATTTAATATTTACTTAAAGGGTGGATATGATAAAGAACCACTTTTATCAAAAGATATTATTGTTGAAACAGTTGGAGATAATATTGATATACCTTTAACCGAAGAAGAAATGACTTTCGGTAAAATATCAAACAAAGCTGTTACTTATTGGTACGATATAACATTAAACGAAGATAACACAGTTGTTTGTTACAATGAAAATGGTGCTAAAGAGTTTATTCAATATCCTGCTAAAGGAGATGAAGAATAATGATAGAAGAAAGAGAAGAATTACAAGGTCAACTTATTGCTAGTGGTCAAATTATTGGTAGTATAGTAGGTTGCAAAGGTGAAAAAGGTGACCCAGGCGAACCAGGAAGTCCAGGTAGTCCAGGAACACCAGGTCAAGATGGTTTTAGTCCTATTGCTAGTATAAGTAAGACTGGTAAAATTGCTACTATTACTATTACTGATTCACAAGGAACAACAACTGCTGAAATAAGAGATGGTGAAGATGGTTCAGGTTCTGGAGATATGCTTAAAGCAACTTATGATACAAACGATAATGGTATTGTAGATAATGCTGAAAAGGTAAATAATCATACAGTTCAAAGTGATGTACCTGCTAATGCAGTGTTTACCGATACAACTTATACTGCTGGTACTGGAATTGAAATAACAGCAAATAATGTTATAAATAATACTCAAACAAGTGCTGAGTGGGGTAATATTTCAGGTGATATTGATGACCAAACTGATTTACAAAATATATTAGCTGATAAAGTTGATTCAAACGATTTAGCAGCCGTTGCAACTAGTGGTTCTTATAATGATTTGAGTGATAAACCAAGCATTATGTCAGGTTTAACAGAATTATCTTACGGAAGTTCCACGTGGAACGATTTTATAACTGCTTATAATAATAATCAAATAGTTTATTGCCGAGCAAGTTCTGGCTCAAATCCAGGAAGTGGAAGCCAAACAAGAAAAGCTTTTATGGCTTATGTAAATAATCCTACTAGTCCAACAAGTGTTGAGTTTCAATATGTACGAAGCATACAATCACATAGTGATTCACAACAGGGTGACCAAGTATTTGTTTATACATTAACAAGTGCTAATGGTGGAACATGGAGTGTTTCAACTCGTGAAATGTCAACAAAAGTAGTTGCAGGTACAAATATGACAAGTTCATATTCAAGTGGAGTGCTTACTTTAAATGCAGAAGCAGAGAGTATTCCAGTTCAAGATACTGCACCTTCAAATCCATCTGAAGATGACTTATGGATTGATACAAGTGAAGAAAGTGGTGGAGAAAACATACTTGATGTAATCTTTCCAGTAGGTTCTATTGTAATTAAAGCAGATAATCAAGACTATTCAAGTTGGCTAGGTTTTACTTGGGAAAGAACATTAGTTGGTAGAGTTGCAGTTGGTATTGAT
>CADACC010000013.1 GCA_902786275.1 uncultured Erysipelotrichaceae bacterium
TTAAATTTTTCATTTGAAGATAAATATTATACTCTTGATGCTTTTTATGATACTGGTAACTTAATAAAAGACCCATATAAAGGTAGATCAATAATTTTAGTAAATGAAGATGTATTGTATGGAGATATCAAAAATAAAAGTCCTATATATGTACCAGTTAGTTCTATAAATGGTTCTTTTCTTATAAAATGTTATAAACCTAATGTTTTAATCATTAATAACAAAGTTATTAATAATTGTTTACTTGGTTTGTTTAAGGGTAATTATTTTAAAGATAATATTAATGCAATTATATCAGGTTATATAGGAGATAAAATACGATGATAAAAAAACTATTACTATGGATAAAGCGTATATTTAATAAATGTTTTTTTCTTGGTTCTACTGATAAACTTCCACCACCACTTTCAAAAGAAGAGGAATTTAAATATATAATTAATTTTCAAAATGGTGATGAAAGTGCAAAAGATAAACTAATTGAACATAATTTAAGATTAGTTGTTTTTATTGCTAAAAAGTATGAATCAACTGGTTATGATATTGAAGACTTAGTTTCTATTGGATCAATTGGTTTAATAAAAGGTATTAATACATATAAAATAGATAAGAATATAAAGCTTGCAACATATGCATCAAGATGTATTGCTAATGAGATTTTAATGTATGTAAGAAAAAATAAAAATAGAAAGGGAGAGATAAGTTTTGAAGATGCTCTTAACTATGATGCTGAAGGTAATGAGTTACATCTTGAAGATATTTTAGGCACTGATATTAATATTGTTTCTGATGAAATAATAAACAAATTTGATAAATTAAAATTAAAAGAAGAAATAGATAATCTAGATGAAAGAGATAAAGAAATAATGATTATGAGATATGGGCTTTTTAATACTAAAGAATATACACAAAAAGAAGTTGCCGATATTTTAGGTATTAGTCAGTCTTATATTTCAAGAATTGAAAAGAAAGTAATCAATAAACTTAAAGTTACTATGGATAATTAGTATTTGAATAAAAATGAATAATCCTTCCCATCATACTAATGGAAAGGGTTATTTTATTTGAAAAATTATAAAGTTGATATTCAAAATTTAGATACAAGAAGTTTAAAAGTTTTATCAAAAAAGGAAATGGATGAGCTTTTTAGAAAATATCAAAATGGAGATAAAGAAGCAAAAGATGAACTTGTTAATGGTAATTTAAAGTTAGTATTAAGTATTTTAAAAAAATATAATAATGGAAAGAATAATTTAAACGATTTATTTCAAGTTGGTGTTGTTGGCTTAATTAAAGCAATAGATAATTTTGATTTATCATATAACTTAATGTTTTCTACTTATGCTGTTACATTAATAATGGGTGAAATAAGAAGATATATTCGTGATAATACTGCTTATAGAGTTTCAAGAAGTATTAAAGAACTTTCATATGCTATTTTATCATTTAAGGAAAAATTTCAAAATGAATATGGTTATGAACCAAATCAAACTGATATATCTAGAGCGCTTGGAATAAATGAATATGAAGTTTCCTATGCTCTTGAATCTCTAACCCCAACAATTAGTATATATGAACCAGTATATCAAGATGATGGGGAAGCTATATATCTTCATGATCAATTACCTGATAAAAAAGAGAATAATGATCTTAGAGATAGTTATATATTACTAAATGAATCTATTGAAAAATTAAAAGAAAGAGAAAAAGATATATTAGTTAAAAGATATATTGTTGGTAAAACACAAATGGAACTTGCAAAAGAATATAATATTAGTCAAGCACAAGTTTCTCGCATTGAAAAAAGTGCTATAAGAAGTTTAAAAAAGATGATGCTTTAATATAATTAAATTAAAGGAGTAGATATATTTTGTATTTAGGTGAACTTCAAAATAAAGATGTTGTTAGTTTAAATGATGGGAGAAATTTAGGCAAGATTGTTGATGTTGAGATTGATAGTAATGGATGTATTACAAATATTTTAATCGAAAAAAGACGTTTTTTTATAAAATTATTTGGCTCTAGTAGTCAGTATAATATAACCTTTAAAGAAATAAATAAAATAGGTGATGACGTGATTTTAATTAATATTTAATTGTGTTATAATTAAACAAGGTGATTACTTATGAGAAAGAAAACGATGATTGTCGCAATTTCAGTTTTTTTACTTGATTTTGTATCAAAGTTTTTTATATTCAAGTTTTTACCATTAGATACAAAAAAATTTATAATTAATGATTTTTTTGCAATATATCCAATAAGAAATTATGGAGCAGCATTTTCACTTTTTAATGATAGTAACTTACTTTTAATTACAATCTCTGTTATCATTTTGATTTATTTACTTGTTTTAATTAATAAACAGAAGGATACCTTATTTAATTATTTGTCATATGGTTTATTAATTGGAGGTCTTCTTGGTAATTTATTTGATAGACTTGTTTTTAAATATGTAAGAGATTTTATTTCATTTACTTTCTTTGACTATGAATTTGCTATATTTAATGTTGCTGATATGGCTATATGTATTGGTGTTATTTTGATAATACTTTATAGTTTTATAAAGGAGAAAAAAAGATGAGATTAGTAGTTAATAGTGATGGTGAAAGAATAGATAAATATCTTGCTCTTAATACTGATTATTCTAGAGAATTTATTGGTAAGATGATAAAAGATGGTTTTATTAAAGTTAATGATAAATCAGTTAAAGCAAGTTATAAAGTTTGTTTAGATGATGTTATTGATATTGATGAATCATATAAAACCCAATCTGATATTGAAGCAGAAGATGTTTCTTTTGAAATTGTTTATGAAGATAATGACTTAATGGTTATTAATAAACCAAGTGGTCTTGTTGTTCATCCAGGAAATGGCAATACACATAATACTTTAGTTAATGGTCTTATGATGCATAATAAAAAGTTAAGTGATATTGGTGGGGATGATAGACCTGGCATTGTTCATAGAATAGATAAAGATACAAGCGGTTTAATGCTTGTTGCTAAAACAAATAAATGTCATGAACTTTTATCAGATGATTTTAAAAATAAAAGAGTTAAAAGAACATATATTGCTCTTTTAAAAGGAGTATTTCCTCATGATTCTGCAACAATTGATGCTCCGATAGGAAGAGATAAAAATAATAGACTTAAAATGACTGTAACTGCGGATAATAGCAAGAATGCTGTTACTCATTTAAAAGTTATAAAAAGATATGATAAATATACTTTAGTAAGTTTAAATCTTGATACTGGAAGAACTCATCAGATTAGAGTTCATATGGAATATATTGGTTATCCAATATATAATGATCCAGTTTATACAACACATGAAGCAACTTCTTTTGGTCAGTTTCTTCATTCAAGTGAAGTAGATTTTATTCATCCAATTACTAAGGAACACTTACATTTTAAAGCAGATCTACCTAAAGAGTTTAGTGATTTTTTAGATAAGATATCTGAGTAAAAGTAATATATTAGATAAATTAATAATTTGAAGTATAGATATTAAAAATCTATACTTTTTATTTGCAACATCTCTTTTATATGCTTCACATATAAATATAAGTATAAAATTAAATAAAATAGTGTAATTAATATTTTTATATATTACATAAAATATAATATAAGAAAATGATAAAATATTAAGTGAAATACTATCAAACAAAAGATTATGATTTATTTTGTTTATATTTAAAATACTTACTAAATTAATTACTACTAATATTATAAAATATACTGTTAAGTTAGTTACCATAGCTTTAGCTCCTCTTTACTAAAACTATGATTTAGTTTATAATTATATTCGTTAAAGGAGTGCTTAATATGGAAATGCTTTTAAGTGATAAAGATGAAATTGTTATGTCTTTAGTTCATTATTTTATTACAGAAGAGAATTATACTCCTATTATTGTTAAGGGTGCAAAAGATGAAATATGGCTTGAAAACATGGATGGGCCATATAGAGTAGTTAGAATTAATTCTAATCATATTCATAATGAAGAACAATTAAAGTTTGATATTTTAAAAGCTAAAAGTGTACTTAAACAAATTAAAAGAAAAACTTTTTCAATGTCAATGAATATGTTAAATATCTTTTTAGATATGGATTATAAACCTGTTGAAGAATATAAAAATATGGATTTAGTCTCTATTGATAAACTAGAAAATGTTCCTAATAATAAAATACTTGCATCAGCATTTAAAAAGATAACAACTAATCTATCAACTGATAGAATAGATATAGAACAATTAATTAATAAAACAGAAGATGTTAATCGTAAAACTGAAAAACAAAATAAAGAATACGAAAATATATTTAAACCTAAAAAGTTAGTTATAACTCCTGTTATAATAATGACATGTATTTTATATTTTATTTATATTTTCATTCAAACTAAAAATCATTTAAATGCTCAAAATCTTTTATATTATGGTGCTGTACAAAGAGATTATGTTACATCAGGTGAATGGTATAGATTGTTTTCTTGTATATTTATACATGCATCTATTTTACATTTACTTCTTAATATGTATGCTCTTTATATTATTGGAAGTCAAATGGAATCATATATTGGTAAAATTAAGTTTTTAATTGTATTTATAGTAAGTGGATTAATTGGAAGCTTATCAAGTGTTATATTCTCAACTCATGTATCTGTTGGTGCATCTGGTGCAATATTTGGTGTTCTTGGAGCATTATTATATTTTGCATATCACTATAGATTGATACTTGGTAATAGTTTAAAACATGATATTATTCCAGTTATTATAGTTAACTTATTAATAGGCTTTTTAATTCCTGGGGTTGATATAATGGCTCACGTTGGAGGCCTTATAGGTGGTGCATTTACAATGATGGCTGTAGGTGTTCCTGGTAAAGCAAATAAAAGATCAATGATTAATGGAATTATTTGTACTTTATTATTAATAGGATTTTTAAGTTATATTGTATTTTTCTATATATAAATTTAATAAAATAAAAAATATCATCATAAGATGATATTTTTTTTAATATTTTCTTGATAACTCATGAAGTTTACCAATTATTTTATATTCTTTATTAATTACTTCATTTTTAGTTTTGACTGTATATAGATCTAAACTATTATCTTTTACGATGACAAGCTCATCGTATTTATTATAATTTTTTGGTTTGGTAATTATTAAGATATCATTTTTCTTAAATTCATTAAAATCATTTTTAAGTTCTAAAGCAAATATTTCTTCATTTTTAGGAATTCTATCTGCTGGATAACTAAATGTATCTTTTGAACTACTAAGTGAGAAATCTTTATATAAAGCAATTTTTACGGCTTCTTCTTTTGAGACATCATATTCGTTAATTCCAACTACTTCTAATGTTCTAAATTTAGAGTTAGTCTTTTTAATAAATCCATCTCTTTCAAGTCTTTTAATATGAGAGTGTACTGATGATGGACTGTTTAAACCAACACCTTTTGCGATTTCTCTAACTGCAGGAGGAAATCCATGTTTAGCAGTATATTCTTTTATATAATTTAAAACAAGTTCTTGTTTTTTAGTTAGTTTTACTTCTTTCATAATATTTCCCTCGAGACGTATATTAACATTAAACTTTATAAATGTCAAACAAATGTTCATATTAATTTAATAATTTTTTTATGTAAATTAATTTAAATATGTTGTATAATTTATTTATACAGTAGATGGGAGCTTAACTATGAAGATTTTACTGACATCAGATATGTACGAAAACCAAATAAATGGAGTGTCTGGCTCTGTTATCACTTTAAGGGATGAACTTAGAAAAAAAGGCCATGATGTAAGGGTTTTAACATTATCTAAAGACTCAGAATCTAAAATGGTTAAAACTGATTATTTAATCGGTTCTTTTTCTGTGCCTTTTTATCCTGATGTTAGACAAACAATTCATTTTAGAGATCCTATTATTAATGATGTTATTAAATGGAATCCTGATATCATACATATTCAAACAGAGTTTTCTATTTGTAAGATATCTAAAAAAATTGCAAAAGCTTGTAATTGTCCTTACATTGCAACAAGTCACACTTTTTGGGAAGACTATACTGGTTATTTAATTCCTGGTAAAAGACTTGGTAAAATGGTTGCTAAAAGATTTGTAAGAAGAGCTTATAAAGGAGCAAGAGCAATAATTATTCCAACTGAAAAGATGAGAAGCGTTCTTGAAAGATATGGTATTACAACTCCAATATATGCTATTCCAACTGGTATAGATTTAGATAGATTTAAAAAGAAATTTACTTCTTTTGAAAAAACTAAATTAAAAGGTAAGCTTGGTATTAAAAATAATGCTAAAGTTCTTGTATCAATTGGTAGAGTAGCTAAAGAAAAGAATTTAGATGAAATTATAGATTATCTTCCTAGATTAATTGAAAGAGATAAAAATATTATTTTACTTATTGGTGGAGATGGACCACATAAGAAAAATCTTGAAGCTAAAGTTAAAAAACTTAAGCTTGAAAAATATGTTAGATTTACTGGTATGATTCCTCCAAAATATACTTACAAGTATTTTAGTTTAGGTGATGTATTTGTTTGTGCATCAACTAGTGAAACACAAGGTATAACTTATATTGAAGCACAAGCTTGTGGAGTTCCACTAGTATGTCGTTATGATAAATGCCTTGATAATGTTGTTATTAATGGTAAAAATGGATTTACATATGAAACAGAAGATGAATATGTTGAAAATATTTTTAAAATTCTTCATAATCCATTCTTACATATGAAGCTTAAAAACAATACTCGTAAAGTAGTTGAAAATTTTTCGAAAGAAAAATTTGGTGATGATGTTGAAAAACTATATATGGATGTAATAAAAGAGTTTAAAAAGGAAGGTGCAGATAATGAAAGTTAACGATAAGACTTGTGTTAATACACTTAAGATGCTTGGTATTGATATGATTGACAAAGCGGGCAGTGGACATCCTGGAATTGTCTTAGGAGCTGCTAATGTTTTATATACTCTTTATGCTAAGTGTATGAAATTTAATCCTAAGGATCCTAAATGGTTTAACCGAGATAGATTCGTAATGTCTGCAGGTCATGGTTCAGCTTTATTATATGCAACTTTATATATGAGTGGATTTGATCTAAATATTAGTGATTTAAAAAACTTTAGAAAACTTAACTCTTTAACACCTGGTCATCCTGAAGTTAATGTAACTCCTGGGGTTGATGCAACTACTGGACCTTTAGGTCAAGGAATAGGTAATGCCGTTGGTTATGCTCTTGCTGAAAGATATTATAGAGAGTTATTTTCTAAATATGAATCTGAAAATAATTTAATTGACTATTATACATATGTTTTGTGCGGGGATGGAGATTTAATGGAAGGTATTTCATATGAAGCTCTTTCATTTGCTGGTACACAAGGTCTTGATAAACTAATAGTTTTATATGATGCAAATAATATAAGTTTAGATGGCCCTATTTCAATGTCATTTACTGAAGATGTTGTTAATAGAATGGAAGATTTAGGTTTTTATGTTCAAATGATTGAATCTGATGTTGATTTAATTGAAAAAGCTATTAAAAAAGCTAAAAAAGCTAAAAAACCTTCATTTATTTATATATCATCAGTTATAGGTGATGGTTCAAGGTATGAGGGAACTAATATAGTTCATGGTAAACCTCTTGATCAAGAAGATATTTTAAATTTAAAAAGTAGATATCAACTTAATACTGAACCATTTGTTTTATCTGCTGAAATTTTAGAATTTTGGCATAAGCAAATTGCAGATAGATGTGCAAAAGATTATGAAGAGTGGATGAATGATAAATTAACACTTTGTAATTCCAATAAAAATATTAAGTTAATATTTAAAAATATTGATAAAACTGAACTTAATACTGATTTCGATTTATCAAATTTTGAAGTAAGCGAAGATTATGAAGAAGAGTTAAGAGTAACAAATCAAAAAGTTATGAATATACTTGCTCGTAAGAGTCCATTCTTTATTGGTGGATCTGCAGATTTATCTTCATCAACTAAAGCTTTAATTTTAAATGATGATTTTATGTCAAAAGAAAAACCTCTTGCAAGAAATATTCCTTTTGGTGTAAGAGAACATGCGATGGGAGCTATATTAAATGGACTTGCACTTTCTCATTTACATGTGTTTGGTAGTACATTCTTAACATTTAGTGATTATTTAAAACCAGCAATAAGAATGAGTGCTTTAATGAATTTGCCTGTTAATTATGTGTTTACTCATGATTCAGTTTTAATTGGAGAAGATGGTCCAACTCATCAACCAATTGAACAGCTTATTACTTTAAGAAGTATTCCAAATTTAAATGTATTTAGACCTGCTGATATAAATGAAGTTTTAGGTGTTTGGGATTATGCAATAAAATCTAAAAATCCTAACGCTATAGTTATTTCTAAAAATAAACTTCCAAAACTTGTAGGTACTCAAGCCGAACTTGTTAAGCATGGTGCTTATATGGTAAAAAAAGAAACAAGACATGTTGATGCTGTTTTAATATCTAGTGGTTCTGAACTTGAAAAAACTATTCAAATTTCTGATGAACTTGATTTACTAGGAATTCATACTAGAGTTGTTAGTATGGTATCTCAAGAATTATTTGATAAACAATCAGATGAATATAAGGATCAATTAATTCCTAAAAATGCTCTTGTTATTGCATATGAACTTTCAACAACTAATAATTATACTAAGTATACTAAAGAAAAATTTATTATTGGTATTAATGAATTTGGCCATAGTGGTAATAAAGATGATGTTGCTGAAAAACTTCTTGTAAGTTATGATGCAGTTAAATCAAGAATAGAAAAAATAATTAGAACTAACTAATTTTGACAAAATATTTAATCACTAACTATTACAATATAGTTGGTGATTTTTTATGAGAACATTTCATATATTTGATGTAAACAGTAGTATTGTTAATTTAACGAGGGATGATTCATATCCACTTTTTTATTCATTTTTAAAAATAAAAAATTTAGGAAGTGCAGATTTATCTATTGGTATAAATCTATACGAACAAATAGCTACTCCAATAGATAAAAGTAAATTTTCAAAGAATATTTATAATCATTATAAAGAGAGCGATTTTTATTCAAAGTATCAAAATGAACATACATATATAAATAAATATAGAGATGAGAAAAGTTTTTTAAAAATAAAAAATGCATATATGAAAATAGATACAAATAAAGATTATCCAGAGTTTTTTAAGTACTTGAAGAAAAAGAATTCTCTTTTTGTATGCGATTTTGATAATAAAGATTATTTTTGGATAAATGATATATAGCATTTACAAAACTTTTATGTTAGAATAGGAGTACTTTTTTGACAGGAGTAGAGAAAAATGCAAAAAAATGAAACTTATAAAGATTTAGCTTCAGGTTATCTTTATGATCGTATTTTAAAGAAAACAAATAATTTTGATGGATCATATAGAGATACATCAAAATTTAGAACTGCTTATTATTTTAGAATAAAAGCACTAATACTTATGGGAGATTTTGATCATGCTGCTAGACTATGTAATGAGATTTTAGAATATTCAGATAATCCAGTAATAATTAATAATGCAAATTATTTTCTATCAAATATTTATTTTTATAAACGTGATTATCGAAAGGCTTTACAATATCATGCAGAGTGTGGTAGCGAATATCAAAATAAACCAAAAGATTTTTTATCTATAATCAGCGGACTTGCTGCAAGGGATCCAAAAGTACATGATGCAGTTTATTGCCGTGATTTGATGCAACTAAAAGATTGTTTAGTTAGAGATCAAGGAAACAACTTTAAAGTTAGTTGTGGTTTGTTAGTTGATTTGGTTTTAAAAAATTTTTCAAGTTCAAGAACATACTATGACAATTATGCATGTTTTAAAATATTTAAACTTAATTCTGTAGGTGTTCCAAATAGGGGTGAATCTACTGAATGTAGTGATTATTTTAAAGTAATATTTAAAGAGGATGGTAATCCACTTTCTATTGCTACTATGTATCCAATAGCACAAGCTGGTGATTTAGAATATACAGATATTACAGCACAATATAATGAACTTAATGGTTTATCAACTGGTAGTGCTCAAAGAAGTAGAGCTATTGATAAATTTAAACAAAGACAATCACTTAAAAAAGACTAGTTTGAAATATCAACTAATTTATAGTAAAATTAATTTCGTAAAGGAGAGTTTATAAATGATAGTTAATATTATATGTTCTGTTGCTGGTTTAATTGTTGGACTAGTTGCTGGATTCTTAATTGCTCGTAAATTAATGGAAAAATATTTAAAACAAAATCCTCCAATTAATGAAAAAATGATTGAAGTAATGATGAGTAGTATGGGTCGTAAACCTAGCCAAAAACAAGTAAAACAAGTAATGCAACAAATGAATAGAAATATGAAATAGAAAACTTAAAGTTTTCTATTTTATTTTTTTGTCAAAAATGTGTAAAAAATCATTTACAAATATATACCTCACTTATATAATAAAAAACAATTATTTTTGATGGAGGTGATACCTTTGAAATATAATCTACCGGCTATACTTCTTAAAGGTCTCATTATCCTCCCAGATCAAGAAATTAAGCTTGAAATTAATAATAAATATTCACGTAAAACAATTGAAATGTCTAAGTCCGAATACGACGGAATGGTTCTTGTTGTATGCCCAAAAAACCAAAAAGAAGAAGAACCTGATGTAAGTGATTTACCAAAGGTTGGAGTTACAGCTATAGTTGTATCTTCTGTTAGACTTCCAAACGGTAATGATAGAGTTGTTTTAAAAGGTATTAAAAGAGTAGCTGCAGTTAAGTATTTTAATTCTAGAAAAACTAGAGATGTTCTTTTAAGCAAAGTGGAAGATATTGATTTACCAAAACTTAATCAAAAAGAAAGAGAAGCATCTAAAAGAAAGTTAGTTGCTCTTCTAAAAAAATATATTAAATCTAATCCTACAATATCAAATAGTATTTTAGCACAAATACAACATGTATCAAATTTGGATATTTTAACAGATATGATTTCTTCATTTATGCCACTTACATTTAGTAAGAAGCTTGATTTAATGCAAGAGATTAATGCTAATAAAAGGGCTAAGACATTAATTGAAGATATTATGCTTGAACTTGAGATTATTAATCTTGAAAATAAAATTGATGAAGATTTACAAAGAGAGCTTGATAGTAATCAAAAAGAATTTATTTTAAAAGAAAAAATTAAATTAATAAAAGAAGAACTTGGTGAAAAATCAGGTAAAGATGTAGATATTGAAAATATTTTTGAACAACTTCAAAAGAACAATTATCCTGAAAATGTTTATAACAAAATTGTAAAAGAAACTAGAAAATATGAAATGGTTTCTGAAATTAGTCCAGAATCTTCTATGATTAGAAATTATATTGATTTACTTTTAGATTTACCATGGACTAATGAATCAGTTGATGAAAAGAATATAACTAAAGTTGAAAAGAAGTTAAATTCCACTCATTATGGTTTAGATGATATTAAAAAAAGAATAATTGAATTTTTATATTTAAAAAATATTAACAATGATATTAAAACTCCAATTTTATGTTTAGTTGGTCCTCCTGGAGTAGGTAAATCTACTTTAGCTAAATCAATAGCTGACTCAATTAATAGAGAGTTTGTTAAGATAAGCGTTGGTGGACTTAATGATTCAGGTGAATTATTAGGTCATAGAAAAACCTATGTTGGATCACAACCAGGTAAAATAATAAATGCTTATAGAAAATGTAAAACCATTAATCCTGTTATACTTATAGATGAAGTAGATAAGATGGTTAAAGACTATAAAGGAGATCCAGCATCAACACTCCTTGATATTCTTGATATTAATCAAAATAATAAATTTGTTGATAATTATCTTGAAGAGCCATTTGATTTATCAAAAACATTCTTTATTCTAACAGCAAACTATATATATAATATTCCAGCTGAACTTAGAGACAGACTTGAAATTATAGAACTTAATAGTTATACATTATTTGATAAAGAAAATATAGCTAAGAAACATATTCTTCCAAAGATATATGATTTATATAAAATTGATAATAAGAAGCTTACAATTAAAGATAAAGAGTTAAAGCTTATTATTGATACATATACTAAGGAACCAGGTGTTAGGGACCTTGAAAGAATACTAGATACTTTATTTAGAAAAATAGTTATTAATGAACACAAATATCCACTTAACATAACAACCGATATAATAAGTAAATATTTAGGTAAACCTAAATATGAACATTTATTATTTTCTAATTGGAAAGTAGGATGTGTTAATTGTCTAGCATATACTAATTGTGGTGGTGAGGTTTTACCAGTTGAGATATGTTATAATGACTCAACTCCATCTATTACAGGTATGCTTGGTGATGCTATGAAAGAAAGCATATATGTAATTAATTCATATGTTGCAAGTAATTTAAAAACATTTAATCTTAATGAAGAAGATTATAAAAGAAGTATGCATATACATTTTTTAGATGGATCTAGTCCTAAAGATGGACCTTCTGCTGGTTTGTCTTCAGTTACTGTTATGCTTAGTTTACTTAAAAATGTTATTGTACCAAGAAATATTGCAATGACTGGTGAGATGACACTTTCTGGTAATATTTTAAAAGTTGGTGGACTTAAAGAAAAATTAATAGGTGCTTATAATGGTAAAATTAAAACAGTATACATTCCAAAAGCTAATGAATCTGATTTAGATGAAGTACCAAAAATTATAAAAGATAAACTTGATATCAGATTGGTTTCAGATTATATTCAAGTTTATAATGATTTATTTAAATAAAAAGTTAGATTTTAATCTAACTTTTTTTAATTCATAAATAACAAATCATCTGAATACTTTTTATATAAAGGAGATGATTAGTTTGAATTTAAATATACCATTTACTAAAGAAATAATATTTAAAAGTAAAATTGCCGAAATAGTTAGTATTTCACTTGAGGAAGATGTATCTATTAATGATAATGAATTACTTGGGGATTTTATTATAAGTGGTGAGTATAAAAATCTTGATGTTAATGTTGATGCTATGCCGTTTAATCATGTTGTACCATTTAAAGTTGAACTAGATAAAGATGTTGATATTAATACACTTAAATATAAAATAGATGACTTTGATTATGAAGTAATAGATGAAGATATTTTAAAGGTTGATATTACTCTTCATGTAGATGCTGATATAATTCCAAAAGTGCGTGAAGATATTTTCGTAAAACCAGATATTGAAGATGAAGTTATTGATCAGAATAAGAATAAAGAACAAGTAATTGATGTTAATCTAGAAAATCAAGATAGTAGTGATAACGTTAAAAGGGAATTTATAATTAATAATAATTTAGAAAATGACTATATTACTTATCATGTTCATACAGTAAAAATGAGTGAAACACTTGATTCAATTGCATCTATTTATAATATGAGTAAAGAAGATATTTTAAAGCTTAATGATATAAATGAAATAGTTCAAGGAGATAAAATACTTATTCCACTTAATGATGCAAAATAATCGATTAAGTCATGTTACTAATATTTATAAACCTGAGAAGATAACGATTAAAGGAAATGTTTATATTCTTACATTAAGAGATGGTAAAAAGATAGTATTAAAAGAAAAAAATAATAATGTAATTAAAGCATATAACTATTTGGAAAATAGAAATATAGATTGTTTTGTACCAATTATTGATAATAATAGAGAAACTTTTTATGTATATCCATATTTAGTTGATAATAATACTTTAAAAGAACAAAAAGCATTAGATATGGCTAAAACTGTTGGTTTAATGCATGCAAAAACATCCTTTTTTAAGGATGTTGATAAAAGTAAATATGACGATATATATGATAGTATTTTAAACAATATAAATTATATAAAAGAGTATTATAGTAGTTTATATGATTCTATTATTTTTAAAGAATACTATAATCCTTTTGAAAATTTATTTATTGATTACTATAGTAAGATTAATAATGCATGTGAATTTTCATTAAATGAGCTTGAAAAGTGGCATGATTTAATATTTGATAAAGGAAAACAAAGAGTTACCCTTGTACATAATAATCTTCGTTTATCACACTTTATTGAAAATGATAATAATAATTATTTAATTAGTTTTGATAAATCAAAAATTGATTCTCCAATAATTGATTTAGTAACATTTTATAAAAATGAGTATGATAATATTAACTTCGTGGAAGTATTTGAAAAATACTTGTATTCATTTAATTTAAATAGTGATGAATTAGATTTATTTTTTTCTTTAATATCTCTTCCATGGAAGGTAAGTGTAACAAATAATCATTATATTGATACATCTAAATTATATGAATTAATTCATTATTTAAATAAAACTGAAGAATTAATAAGGCCATATTATTCTAATGATGAAAAAGAAGAAGAGTGATATCTCTAAAAAAAGGATAAAGATATTAAATCTTAATGGTATTATAAGACTTACAATGAGTTGATAAAATATTAAAACTGATAAACTAAACAATATAATAACTGTAAAAAAGGTATTAGGTCTTTTATACATAATTTATCACCTAATATAATTTATGAATTAAAAAAATGTACGTTAACATGGGCGTACATTTTTTTAATTTCTTATGTTTGATTTATGTTTATTCTATGTTATAATTTTTATAGTATGGTAGATTATAGTAAGATAGGAAGATATGTATGAAGAATAAAAATGGGTTTGTTTTTATTGAAACTATGATTACAATTGTTATACTTGCAGCTGCACTTTTAACAATGTATACACTTTTTAATAATATGCTTTCTAATGAAAAAGACAAAGTTTACTATGATGATCCTATGAATGTTTATAAAGCTAATTATTTAGTTAGTTTTTTAATTGATCGATTTAATTATGCTAGTGAATATAAAATTGATAAAGAACCTGATAGAGAATATATAGGTATTGAACATATGCTTATTACATATCCAGATAATCCAACAGATTCAACTAATCCTATTAGACTTAACTTAAAAACGATTTCTTGTGATAATGATATATTCCAAGATTTAATGTATTCATCAAAAAAAGACTGTCAAAGATTTTTTTATGAACAAAGACTTTATAGAGTGTATCTATCTAAATCTGATTTATCTTATATGAGTTATTGCGATTCTAATAATACACAAGAATGTTTTGAGTATCGTTCTTTAAGTAAAAATACTAAAAAATATATGAAATCTCTTCCATATGTTCCTGGATCAGATGGCTACTATATTATTTTCGAGTTTAATGATGATGGACAAGGGAATGTATGTTTAAATGATTATTGTCATCATCAATTTGCCGCTGTTAGATATGGTGGAACTAATCAAATAATCAACTTAAATAGTTAGGAATAAGTATTATGAAAAAGAAAAACGGTTTTACATTATTGGAACTTTTAATATGTGTTACACTTTTATCTGTAGTAATTCTATTCTTATTCAGACTTATAAATGATGTTCGAAGCGAAGGAACTAAAACAAATTATATAAAAGAAGTTTATGTTGCAAGAAACGAATTTATGTCTGGTGTTGGAAGTATTACGAGTACATATGGAGTATGTAGCATTAATACTAGTCAATCAACAAATGATGAAGCTATTATTAGACTTTCTATTTGTAATGGTAAATCTTTAGTTATTGATGTTACAAGTAAAAAGTTTGGTTATACATATGATGGAGAAGAATATGTTTATAAAATTGAAGATGAAAACACTTGGATTGATACAAATTTTGTTATGGATAGTAGTACATTTGTTAATTATGAGTATTTTGAAATAGTGTTTAGGACACATAAAAAAGGTGTAGAAGATACTAATATTGATGATATTGGAATATATTATGGAATGCTAAGAGATGAAGCTAATCCAAACACAACATCTTATGTTCAAGATTGTACATTTGATACAGATGAAGAGTGCATTATAACTGCTCCTAGAACAGGAACTTATAAACTTGAACTTTGGGGTGGTAAAGGATCTGATGCTATAGGAACATCACGCGGTAAACATTTTGATGGTGGACGTGGTGGATATTCTTATGGAGAGATTCATCTTGAAAAGGGTCAAACTCTTTATGGAGGTCTTGCACTTGGAGCTCCAGCTAACTCTGGTTGGGGAACCGATGGAGGCGATGGTGTTTTCTTAGCTCTTAATAAAGTTGGACGTGGTTATTTAGAAGATTACATTGATGATAAAGGACAAATTTTAATTGTTGCAGGCGGCGGCGGAGGCGCTGCTAAATGTGATGTTCACCCTGAAGAAGATACCGCTGATTTGGTTGCACCTGGGCGTAATGCTGGTGGCCCAAAGAGTTCTGATGGAAACTGGGCTGGTTCTTTTGGACACGGAGATAATTGCCCATATGACTATTCATTTTGTGGAGCTGCCGGTGGTGGTGGCTACTATGGTGGAAGAGCTACAGTAACAAGTTTCTATGCATGTACTGAAGGTTGGGTAGCATGGAGTTATAGACGTGGTGGTGGTGGAGGTACTGGTTACCTTAACACAAACTATCTTAAAAATGCTGTTATGTATGCTTACAATAATACTTATACTTCAGATAATATTGATGATAGAACTTACAATACTTCTTGTAAAGGATATGCTGTCCCTAAGTGTGGAAACGATGGTTTACCATACATAAAGGTAACTGTATCTGAATATGATGAATAAAAAAAGAAACATTCTGTTTCTTTTTTTAATTCATAATAATTATAATAAATGTAAGTATTGTAATTATTATTGATATTAATAATTTTTTTATAACAAATTTATAATTTGTTTCATCATTTATACTTTTTATTTGAAAATAAATAGCAATTCCACAAAAAGAATTTATAAATGTACATAATATAACTTTTATGTAGTAGTTTTTTATTGATGATATTATTTTATAACTATTTATTATTTCTAGAGGTACTAATGATAATGATGGAATATTATTTGATAGAATGGTAATGAATATGTTAAAAAATATTGTAGTTCCTAAGATATTTATTATATTATTTGTCGTAATTTTTATTATTTCAGAAATATTCTTTTTATCATATATAGTTTCTTTATTTGATAAATTTTTATATAAAAATATATAGTTTATTATAAGGTTAGTTAAAACTATAATTAATGCTATTTTTCTTTCTAATATATTTTTAATTATCAGATATGAAAATAAAGGGTTTATATTGGTTGAATAGATTAATTCACCCATATTAGCAGTAAGTAAAGCATTACTTGGAGCAAATGATAAACAAAGCGATATATATTTTAATGTTTTATTAGTTTTATTATTTAATATATTATATTTTATATAATTTGATATAAATATAATGGGAAATATTGAAGGAACTATATTTTTTGCAAATATATTTAGAATAATACTTACATTTAGTTTTATATCTTGATTATATTTAAATGATAAATAGATGAAAAGTAAAACTATACAGTACTTTATTAATATTTTCTTCATATGCTTCCTTTTTAAATGTTATAATTATTTTAAGGTGATAATAATGCTTAAGAAAGTATATGAGAAAGTAAAAAAAATTATAATTGAGAATCATAATTTTTTATTATTTTTAATATTATTTACGATCGTATTAAACATCAAAGTTCCATATGTTGTATCTGCACCTGGTGGAATTATTCCTCTATCTGATAAAGTTACAGTTAATGGTAAAAAAATAAAAAATAATTTTTATACTACATACGTTAAGGTATATGATGGTAATGTTGCATCATTTTTAGTTGGTAAAATAATGCCTAAGTGGGATGTTGAAAAAGAATCTAGTTTTACTGGTAATACTAAATTATCCTATAAAGAATTAAATGAGTATGAAAGATTATTACTTAAACAAAGTAATTTGGTTGCAACAATATTAGCCTTTAATGAAGCTAAAGTAGAATACACAACTGAAGATAATAAACTATATGTTTTATATAAAATAGATGGCTATGATAATAATTTAAAAATTGGTGATCAAATAGTTACTTGTGATGAACTTAATACTCCATATTTTTCATTTTTACAACAATGTATTTCTAATTCATCAGATAAATCCATTGATTTAGAGGTTATTCGTGATGGTAAAAAGATGAATATAGCGGTTCCACTTTATTCACTAAATGGAGAAAATGTTATTGGTATTAACGTACTACAAGATTTTAATATTAAGTCTGATTTAGATGTTAAAATCCAGGTTGATAAAGATGAATCTGGTTCTAGTGGCGGTTTTTTAACAGCTTTATCTATATATGATGCTATAACTAATAAAAACTTATCAAAAGGTCTTAAAGTTACTGGTACAGGAACTATTGACGAAAATGGTTTGGTTGGTCCTATTGGTGGAGTTAAATATAAACTTCTTGGTGCTAATAAAAAACATGTAGATGTTTTCTTTATTCCAAAAGATAACTTTGATGAAGCTATGAAAATAAAGAAGAAATATAAATTAAAATTAAAAATTGTTAAAGTTGAAAAATTCTCTGATGCTATTGATTATTTAAATAAATTGAAAAAATAATTTGATTGTGCTAAACTATCATAGTGCGTAAAAAAGAAAAGATGATAGATTATGGCAACATTTAATATTGATAGTTTAGAAAAACGTAATATGGTTATATCATATGTTAAAGACTCTCGTGATAATTTTACAGCTAAACATATAGAAAAATTAAAAACTGATGAGCCTTTATACCATATGATTAGTTATAAAGACTTTATAAATATGTTTTTAAGTAATAAAAGTAATTATTTTATTTATAAAATAACAATAGAAGAAGAAATAGATAGTTACACTATAACTATGCATTATAATTACATGGAAAATAAAAATGGAACTCATCTTTTTGCTCCTTCATTTAATATATTTAAAGTTAAAAAAAGAGTTTATGATGAGTCATCATTTAGTCAGATAATTAATATAGAAAAAACAACACTTGAAAAATTAGAAAATGATAATTTATCTAAAATGGAGATTATTAAAAACGATATTGTAGATACTGAAAGTAGAATTAAACCAACAGTTGAAAAAATACTAGATGACTATTTTGATATTGGACTTTCTATAGATTTTGATAATTATCCAATTACTAAGCAAGAGTTTATTAATTATGTTAAAAATAATCCTTTATATATAAGAACATATATAATGCAATATAGTTATAAAGTTTCTTATATATTAAAAGGATCACTTTCAATGGCACTTGTTTTTTCACTTTCAATATTAATTACTCTTATAACTAAAGATGTATCACTATATACATATATATCATATATATTATTACTTCTTAGTATATCAGGTGGTATTTTATCAATTGGGATGATAGAAAAAGGACTTCATGACTTAGAAAAATCTGATAGTGTAGTATCTTTATATCCAACAAGAAAAAGAAAGAAAGAAAGTAAAATTTAATAACCTTATAACAGCCTTGTTATAAGGTTATTTATTTGACTAAATTCTTGTTTAATAGTATACTTTTTACTAGACGATGAGGAGAATATGTGTATATGAAAAAAAGAATTATTTCAGCTGTTGTTGCAAGTGCAATATTAATTCCTATCATAGTGCTTGGTGGTAAGTACTTTGCTATTGGAATGGGAGTTTTAGGAATACTTGCTTATAGAGAGTTACTTAATTTAAAAGAAAATGCAAGAGAAATACCATTTTTTATTAAATTAATTGGTATGGCTTTAATGCTTCTATTAATATTTTCTGAATTTGATGGATTTAAAGTAATATATGGTCTTTCTTATAAGGCTTTAGCGCTTGTATTACTACTTTTATATATTCCGACATTATTTTATAAAAATAACGTATATACTACTAGAGAAGCATTTTATTTAACAGGTATTGTTCTTTTACTAGGGCTAGTATTTAATAGTTTTATTTTAGTTAGATCATTATCTATTTATCAGCTTATATATTTAATTGTTATATGTGCAGTAACAGATATGTTTGCTATGTTTACTGGAATGCTTATTGGAAGACATAAACTATGTCCTAAGATAAGTCCTAAAAAAACTATTGAGGGATCTATTGGTGGATCTTTAATTGGTAGTACTGTTGGTGTAATTTTTTACATAAACTTAGTAGGGGACTTTTCTATTAAATTAGTTTTATTTACACTTCTTCTTTCTATAATTGATCAACTTGGAGATTTATTTTTTAGTAAGATTAAAAGAGAAAATGAAATTAAAGATTTCTCTAACATTATGCCAGGTCATGGTGGAGTGTTAGATAGAATTGATAGTTTAGTATTTGTAGTACTTACTTATTTAATTATTATTTCATATATTTAAGGAGGAATTAACAAATGACACTACTTTCAATAGTTGCATTTATTCTAATTTTAGGTGTTATCGTTTTAGTTCATGAATTTGGTCACTTTATGTGGGCTAAAAAATTTGGAGTACATATCTATGAGTTTTCAATAGGTATGGGACCTGTTTTATTTACTCATGAGGGTAAAGATAAAATTAAATATAGAGTAAGACTTTTACCAATTGGTGGATTTGTTCAAATGGCTGGTGAGGTTTATGAAGATGATGACAAAGTCGATAAAAAAGACTTTATGTGTAATAAACCTTGGCATCAAAGAATCATCATCATTATAGCTGGTGTTGTAAATAACTTTATTTTAGCTATTGTTCTTTTATTTGTTTATGCTTTAATTTGGGGAGCATCATCAAATACAACGAAGATATATTCTGTTGAAGATGGTTATCCAATGAAAGAAGCTGGTATTGTTAAAGGTGATGTAATCACTAAGATTAATGGTAGGAAAATTAAATCTTGGGATTCTGCTCAAATACTTTTAACAATTAAATCTAAAAATAATACTTATAAAATTGAAGTAAAACATAAAGATGGAGAAAAAGAAACATTTAAAGTAAAACCAAAAAAAGTATATGATAAAGATATAAAGATGGATAGATCTGTATTTGGTTTTACTATTAAAGAAGAAGTTCATAAAGGATTCTTTGTTTCACTTAAATATGCTTTTGTTAAATTTGCTAATATTATGGAAACTATGTGGCTTACAATTTCTAATTTAGTAATAGGTAAGTTATCATTTAAGAATTTATCAGGACCTGTTGGTGTATATCAAGTTGTTAATACAGGACTTTCTGTTGGAATTAGTTATATTATTTATATAACTGCATTCTTAAGTTTAAATGTTGGATTTATTAATATTCTTCCACTTCCTGCATTTGATGGTGGACGTGCATTCTTTATGTTAATAGAGAAGATTAGAAGAAAGCCAATTAATAGTAAAATAGAAAATACAATACACGCTATTGGATTTGTATTATTACTTCTTTTAATGGTTGTAATAACATGGCAAGATATTGTTAGAATATTTAAATAAAAAAATCACATTAATATGTGATTTTTTTATTTTTCTATATAATAAGCATAATATTCATCGAATGTTAAACCTGATTCATATATTTTCTTAGCAAGATCTACACCAACATATCTATAATGCCATGATTCAAAGTTATAACCTGTTATACTTTCAAGTCCTTCTGGATATCTTAAAATAAATCCATATTTATAACTATTATCCTTAAGCCATTTATAAGCATCTGTATCTTTGAATGTTGATTGAGTAGATGATTTTAAACTAAATATATCAAGAGCAAGTCCAGTTTGATGTTCAGAAAAACCTGGTCTTGCTGCAATTTTATCTGCATAAGCTTCACCTTGATTATTCTTATATGTATTATAAACTCTTTCTTGATCTTTATAGTTTCTATATGCTGAATTAACCATTAAGTATATTCCTTCTTGGTTTGCAGCTTCATGCATTTTTAAATATGCATCATAAGCTTCTTGTCTTATTTTTTTAGAACCAAGTGTTCCCCAAGAATACTTAGTTGAAATAGTTACTAAATCATCAGGTTCATATTCTTCAGTTAAATAGTAATATTTATTTACAAGCATTTCATTATTTAAAGTAGTATCTGTTTTAACTGTACCTTCATAATAAGCATAATTATGTCTTATATTAACTTCTTTAATAACATCTTCTAGTTTTTTATTTGGATTTAAATCTTGATATTCTAAGTAGCTATCTAAGTTTTTATGAAGGTAATATTTATTTTCCATTAAACTAAGCAAAAGTTTATTTTTTTTCTTATCTTTTGTGAATTTAGTTAGTTCTTTTTCACTATAGTATTTAGATAAAAGTTTTATATCTTTTTTTGTATATCCTATAGTTATTAATTTATATTCAGTAGTCTTATGATATTGGTGAGTTTTATACGCATTTATGCCTTTATTTCCTAAAATTATAATAACAATAATAACAGCTATATAAAGAAAAATATCGGGTTTTAATCTTAGTTTTGTTCTCTTTGCCATACAATCAACTACCTTCAAAGTAAGTATATCATAAATATAAAAAAATTATCAAAAATGTTTTGACACTTATGGATGAAATGTAGTATTATTAATTTAAGATTAAGGTAGGTGCCACTAATATGAATAACAAACTAGTTTTAAATTACTGTCCTAATTTTCATAAGATTGTTAACTTCGATATTAGTGAAGAAGATACCATTTCTAGAAAACTAATTTCTATTTATCAAGACTATGTATTTAACGTAGATCTTGCTAATGTAGAAGATACTAAATTAGTTAGAGAAATTGATAAAGTTTTAGCAAGATATATTGATGATTATGAATTTAGAAAGAATTTAAAGAAATCAATGTTTAATGTTAAAATTAAGAAGAGTTGTACAAATATTTTAAAAGCTATTGTTGAAAGTATTGTTGCAATATTTGATAACTATGAAGAATATACAACAAGGAATGTATATATATCTAGATGGATTTAAAAAGAATAGTTAAAAACTATTCTTTTTTTATTATATAGATAAATATATTTATTAATATAAACGAAAATAATATATATGGTAAATGTTTATATATTATTAGTGAATACTTGTAATTAATACTTACAAATTCTGTAATAAAAAGAATTATGAAAGATATTATATATAAACTATATTTGTTTTTAGTAATACTTTTAATGTTATATAAGCATAAACTGGATGTTATAAATAAATTTATGTAATATATTAAACCTACTAAATTTTCAACATTTTCAACAAAACCAAATAAATTTATTTCTTTAAAAATCATGTATTCAGGAAACCTATATATAGACATTAAATTAGGCCCTAAAACAAAGGTAATTATTAAAGATATGAATATTAGAAATATATTTGAAAATATATATATTTTTTTATATGTTTTATTTTCAATATCAACATTACTTACAAGAATTAATGGACTTAAAATATAACATATATAATAAAATATTCCTTTTAATAACTTAAGTTTATTTGTTTTAAGAATAGGTATAAACATATCTATAGATCCAGTTTTGGTAGATGCAAAAAGATTTAAAGTAATTGTTAGGATGCTAAATATAAATAAGACGTTTGATATTTTATTTATTACATTAATACCTTTATTTGAACTATATATTGTAAGCATCATAAATGGGATAGTTATAATTAAACCTGGAGTCTTAGTTAAATAAAATGAAGTTGTTAATATTCTTAAAATCATCATGCTTATTAAAAGAATAAAATAAATATTTATAATCCTTATTATATTATTATTTTTATTTATTATTTTTTTATAAGTTTTAAGAAGCATTAAACTAATAATAAAACCTATTAAAATAACTATCCATGAATCACTTTTACATAGCTTAAAAATAGATGAAAATCCAACACCATACATAAATATACTAGAAATAAAATAAATAAGAGTGTAGTTATTATTTTTTGATTTCATATAATAGTTGTCCGTTTCTATTTATATTAACTTTTACTTTTACTTTAGTATTACTATCTTTAAAATATTTATTTTTCATATTTAAAACATTTATGTTATTTTCCTTAGTTTTATTAATTAAACTAACAATATCTTTTTTAATGTCTTTGTTTATATTTTCTTTTTTTAATTCTTTAACTTCACCCTCAAGATTGATATATATTTTATTATTTTTATATTTAGTTTTACTGTTATAAATATTTATATTTTTATATAAGATATTTGGATGTTTATTTAGCACTATACCAAGCAATCTTGTTTCATCTATGTTAAATTCAAGAGTAGTATTTTTATTCTTTGCAGTTGAACCAGTTATTTCAA
>CADACC010000014.1 GCA_902786275.1 uncultured Erysipelotrichaceae bacterium
ACAAGAAGTTTAATTCAAACAATTGGTAGAGCTGCAAGAAATTCAAAAGGACATGTAATTATGTACGCTGATGAAATAAGCGAATCAATGGATGAAGCTATCAAAGAAACTAATAGGCGTCGAGAAATTCAAAATAAATACAATATTGAACATAATATAACTCCTAAAACTATTATTAAACCAATTAGTGAAGTTATAAGTAATAAAGTAATAGAAAAAGTTGATAAGAAAAATCTTAATAAGAGTGATATTAAAAATGCTATTAGTGAGATAGAATCAGAAATGAAAAAAGCAGCTGCTAATATGGATTTTGAAAGAGCAATGGAACTTAGAGATATCTTATTTGAACTTAAAGGTAACATAAAGTAAAGCATTAGCTTTACTTTTTTTTACAAATAATAAGTGAGCTCAGTGACAGTTGAAGTTATATATGTTTTATAATTGTTATAGAGGGTGATTTTTCCTATGATAAAATTAAAATACAGTGAAGAAGTTTATAAATTAAACGGATTTTTAAAAGATGCAGTAGATTCATATCAGACGCTTGATTTTATGTTTGATACAATTAGTCAAGAAGAAAAAGACAAATTCATGGGACTTCTTAATAATCTACTAAGAGCTTCAGAAGTATATGATAAAACAAACTATGCAGCATTTCATTCTTCATCAGGAGTTGACTTTTCAACTGATCTTCAAAAAGCTATGACTGCTCATAATAATGCTAGTATAGCTATTGATGGTTTTATTAAAAATATGAATACAAAGTACTCTAAGCAAAGCGATGGGCAAGTAAGGTAATTATTTACTTTTAACTAATAAAATGCTAAAATAATTTGCACATGGGGTAGTAATGGTTTCGACATGTGTTACTAGACATGATTGCAAGTGGATGGCACACCTAATGTGCAAAATTAAAATTAAATGACGAATCTTTTGGATTCACTCCTGCATTTGCCTAATTAAAGGATAGTGGAGACTTCTATCTAATTTCGCTTATAGGTTAGAATAGGGGTTCATAGATATAAGCTATATTATTAATATTGATTAGGTATTAATAATGAATTCTACTAATCTAGTTATTAACAAGGTTGGTTTAGAGCCATATTAGTAATGAAGTTTAAATCTAACTAAACTTGTAGATGTTGTGTAATAGGGCATATTGGACAGGAGTTCAATTCTCCTCTACTCCACCAAATGAGTAATAAAAAAAGAACCTTTTTGGTTCTTTTTTATATTTTTGAAATATCTTGTTTAATAAGTTTAATTGGTTCTAAAAATATTTGATATAATGGGTCAACATCATTATTAAACTTAGATAGTACTAAATCAAAAATATGCTTGTAATCATTAAAGAGTTTTTCTTTGTTAATAAAATCATAGTTATCAACATATAAAGTGGTTATTCTTTTTATAAGATTATATAGATTATATTTTTCTAAATTAGGATATTTATTATTTAAGTATAAGTATTGTTTATAGTTTATGTCTATACCATTTTTTATAGTTTCATATGAGTATGTGGTTGTAATGCTTCCATCACGTCTGCAGTAGTGGTATAAAGGCTCACAAATAAATCCAAATCTATCTAATTTTTCAGCGATTGGAATTGATACACTAATATCTTCATAAACCATATTATCAGGGAAACTAATATCTTTTAGTATGTTTGCTTCAATAACCTTTGACCATACAAAATTCATTATCTTGTCGTCTTTTAAAATTTCTATAAACATATTGTTACCACTTATTATTTCATTATTATTATATTCATTTCTGTTATCAACATATCCATTTGGAAATTCCTGATAAAAATTATAAACAATCATTTTTAGATTGTTATCTTTTAAATAATCAAGTGACTTAGTATATATGTTTTTTTCAATATAATCATCTGAATCAACAAAAGTAATATATTTTGCTTTAGCTTCTTTAACGCCGATGTTTCTCACTTTTGAAACACCAACATGGTTAACACTAATCACTTTAACTCTTGTATCTTTTTCTTCGTAATCTTTACATATAGATAAGGTATTATCCGTTGATCCATCATTTATTAAAATTAATTCAAAGCTGCTTAAATCTTGGTTTAGTATTGAATCAATACTTCTTTTTAAATATGCTTCACAGTTATAAATTGGCATGATAATACTTAATACAAAATCATAATCTTTTGCATCATATTCATTTTTTTCATAATAAGATTTATGAATTGTTTCAAGTTCTTCACGTTCTTTATCCATGTTTAAATTATGTAGTAGTTTATAATAATCATATGCCTTATGATAATCTATAAAATCTGTTTCCCATGGTTTATGTTTATTACAATAGTGAACAATATTATTATCATATGTTTCATGACCAGGAATAATTTGAGTTATTTGATAGTTATATTTTATATCAACTAACTTAATCTTATTTAAAAATAACGCATTTAATACATCTTGGTCTTGATAATCAAGGATTTTATAATTATTTTCAATAAACTTTATAATAGTATCCTTATCTATAAAATCTCTGTATTTTTTTAAATCTATTAATAAAACACCTGCATTTATATAAGGATTATCATGTGGAAGTTTTAATCTATCGTTATATAAACATGAATCTGAATCAAAATTGATAACACCAGCAATGATATTATCTTCTATATCCATGTTATAAAATCCATCTATAGATTTATTAATGATAAGATCACAATCTAAATATAAAATTCTATCTACATTCTTATCAATTAAATATGGAGCAAATAATCTGAAATATGTTTCAATACTTATATGCTTTATATTAATAGGTAAATCAATATCATCTTCATACTTAATTAAAGTTAGAGTTCCAATTTCTTTCATGAAATCTTTAAATTTATTAATACTATCATTAGATAGATTTTGATAGATTAAAAATACGTTAATATTTAAATGAGTATTAATCTTAAGTGATTTAATCATCAAAATAGCATGGTCTAAATATGCATCATTAAATGAAACTAAAATATTAATATCTTTTTTATTTAGGAAATCATTTAATGATACTTTAAAATCTATATAGTAAGAATCCGTTATAAATTTATATATAAAGTCTTTTTCTTCAATACTTAAATAGTCCTCATACTTTTTATATGTATTAACTGTATTTATACTCCAATTCTTAATATGATTTGAAACATCATCATTTAAATACATGTTATATAAAGAGTATGCATAAACAATTGCATTAAAAATAAATTGTTCCATTAATTTAATTGAAAAATTATTCACTTCACACAATGAAATTAAATATTCCATTCCAATAAATAAATCTTCAATAGATTTTGCTTCTTCATATAAACCATTTTCGTTTGTTAAACTTTTTTTATTATATTTATATAAATAAGTAATATCATCAACGAAGGCTTTTTTAGGATTAGAAGCTAAAACTAATTGATGAAAAGTTCTATCTTCATGTCTGGTTATATTAGGAAATCTGATATTAAATTTATTTAAATATAGTCTTGAGTACATTTTTCCATGAACATTAAAATCGTCATCATAATAGTTAACAACAGAACCATCACTTCTTTCATTAGAAGTTACACCTATTGAAATATCACCTTGATTCATACCCTGAATCATTTTTTCTATCGCTTCGCTTGATACAAGTAAATCATCGGCATCTAAAAAGAATATATATTCAGAGTTTGATATATCAATACCAGTATTTCTTGCAACGCCTGGTCCACTTTGTTTATTAAGTCTATGTATAAACAAATTTAAATTAGAAAATTTATCAATAAGATAATCATAAGTTTGAACACTATGATCATCAATTATATGTATATTTATTAGGTTAATAACGCTTTGTTTAGATATACTTTCTAAAGTTTCTTCTATAGTGCTATGAGCATTATATGCAGGTATTATTATATCAACTTTAGCTTTGCTCATATTACCACTCCTATATTAATATAGTACCATAATTAAAGGCTAAAATAAAACATATATATTACTATGAGCCATGATGAAATATTAAATAAATTAAAAGAAATTAAAATAGAAAATTATATCTGGATTATATATATTGTAATAATTTTTATGAGTTGGTATTCTAATAGTTTAGAAAAAGATTACTTTATAAATAAAAACATTAATTCAAAAATAAAGTATAGAAATATAATGTTAATTATATTTTCTATACTTTTAATAGTTTATTTATATTTTTTATATGATGCTTACACATCACTTAGAAATTTAAAACCAAGCGCAAGTAAAAAAGAAAGAGATTTAGCAACCCTTTCTTTTGTAGCATCTTTATTAATTACAATAAGTGGCGCTATATTTCTATATATTACTTATAATGATAATGATTTAAATATTGAACTTGCCTTTAATTAGACTATAATAAATATATGTGCTGGAATAGCTCAATTGGTAGAGCATCTGAATCGTAATCAGGAGGTTGCGGGTTCAATTCCTGCTTCCAGCACCATAAATTAGTTGATTAACTTATTATATATGATAAAATAATAACTTGTGTGGGGGAATAATTATGCTAATAGTAAGAAATGGAAAAGCATATATTCAAAGAAATGATTTAGCATACATATGTAATTCTAATGTTGGTGTTCCTGCAGAGTTAATGAACGGAATAATTGAACAATGCTATAATGGAGTATTTTTTGTTAATGATTCAAATAGATACGAATTTATTGAGATTAATGATGCAAGATGTATTGAATTTTTAAAGAGTTTATGGTTTATTATAAATTTTGATGAATATAGTGTTTTAACAGAAGAACCTCTTATGGTAAAAATTGATGGAATTATAGATGAAAAGAATGCCTTAGTAAAAAAATACAATTCAATGTCACAAGAGGAAAGAGTTGATAATTTTCAATTAGCGATAGAAAATAAACACTTAGAATTTAAAATACACTCGGCTATTGATTTTTTAAATTATCAAATTGGAAACTTAGATTTTAGTTTACCTGATGGAATAATTTCACCTGGAAGATGTGTTCCTAAAAGAACAAGATTCAGCATAATTGATAAATTTAAAAGTGTGTTTAATAGAAACAAGAATAAATAATTCTTGTTTTTTTATGTGTAAAGCAATGTGGCATATATGTTTCAAATATAATATAATTATTATGGTGATGATAGATGAAACTACTAAAAAAATATACCTTATATTTAATTAGATGGCAATTAAGTACTCCAATACTTGCCATTGTATTAAAACTATTATCAGACATGAATACTTTAACAGCAACAATCATTGCAAACTTAATAGGTGGTCTCATCTTCTTTTGGGTAGATAAGATTATATTTAAGAAAAAATCTGATATACCACTTTGGGAAATAAAAGAAGACGTAACATGCTATGATTGCCATACAAAAGGAAAAGGTTATAGAATTGTTGAGTGGGGTAATTATGATCGATCAGATGATAAGAATCCACAATATAGATGTAAAGAATGTAGCATTAATAAAATGAAAACCATAAATAAATAACTTCACATATGTGAAGTTTTTTTA
Organism: uncultured Erysipelotrichaceae bacterium; assembly: GCA_902786275.1. GTDB lineage: Bacteria > Bacillota_I > Bacilli_A > RF39 > UBA660 > RUG13160. The sequence continues at coordinate 5,511 of CADACC010000014.1, forward strand.
TTATGAATCATTGATTTCCTACCATTATGGTAGTAAAATATCAACTAGGTGATTTAAATGAGAATTTCTACAAAAGGAAGATATGGATTAGTTATTATGATATACCTTGCCAGAGAGTATAATACAGGAAGGTTCGTCTCGCTAAAAGAAATATCTGAAAGTGAAGAAATATCACTTAAATATCTAGAAAAAATAATGTTAAATTTTAAAGATACTGATTACTTTATCTCAAGTAGAGGTAGTGAAGGTGGATACAAACTTGCTCACTCACCTAAAGAGTATAATTTAAAAGATATATTTGAAAAACTAGAAGGAAATATTGAAATAGTATCTTGCTTAAATGAAGGTGTTCCATGTTTAAAGAAAAACAGATGTGTATCAAGAATACTTTGGAAAGATATTAATAATTTGATAAATGATTATTTATCAACAAAAACTTTAGAAGATTTAATAAAGAGGTAATTACATGAAGAAGTTGTTAGACATAAAAAATTTATATACAATTGCAGAAGATGATCATAATAAAAAAATATTAAATGGTTTAAATCTTACAATAAATGAAGGAGAAGTTCACGTTATTATGGGACCGAATGGTTCAGGTAAGTCAACACTTGCTAATACTTGCTTTAATTCTCCTAAATATATTACTACAAAAGGTGAAATAATATTTGATGGTGAGGATATCACTGATAAATCACCTGATTATATTTCTAAAAAAGGAATATTCATGTCATTTCAAAATCCTGAGGAAATACCTGGTGTATCTTTAGCTAATTTCTTAAAAACAATAAGAAAAGCTAAAACTAATGAAAAGATAAATATTGCATCTTTTTATAAAGAAGTTAATGAATATATGGATCAACTTGGAATGGATAGATCATATGCACAAAGAGAATTAAATGTTGGTTTCTCTGGTGGTGAAAAGAAAAAAACTGAAATATTACAAATGTTAATTCTTGATCCTAAACTTGTTATATTAGATGAAACAGATTCTGGTCTTGATGTTGATGCTATAAAAGTAGTATCAAAAGGACTAGATTTATATAAAGATGAAAATAATTCAATATTAATAATTACACATACACCAAGTATAATTAAAAACTTAAAAGTTGATAAAGTACATATTCTCATAAATGGTAAAATTGTTAAAACAGGTGATGCATCACTTGCTGATGAAATATTTAAAAACGGTTATAAGGACTATATAAATGAAGAAAACTAATGTCGATGAATATTTAGATAAAACTACACAAAACATTTATAATGAAAAATCAAAGAGTGTAGCTTTAAAAAAATTATACGGTGCTACTGTTGAAACAATAAAGGCGTTATCTAAAGATAAAGGAGAACCAGAGTGGGTACTTGATTTAAGACTTAAAGCATTTAAATTATTTAAAGAGTTACCAAACCCCACATGGGGACCTGATATTAGCTATTTAGATGTTGAAAAAATAGCAACTTATGTAAAGCATAATTCAAGAGAAGAAAGAAAATGGGAAGATGTACCTGAAGATATAAGAGGAATTTTTGATAAACTTGGTATTCCTGAATCTGAAAAAAAATCACTATCTGGGGTTGGAGCACAATTTGATAGTGAAATTATTTATCATAATCTAGAGGAAAAACTTAAAGAAAAAGGCGTTATATATACAAATTTTGATAAGGCATTAACCGAGTATCCGGAACTTGTAAAAAAATACTTTACTAAAATTGTCCCTATTACTGATCATAAATATATAGCATTGCACTATGCTTTATTTTCAGGTGGATCTTTTGTATATATTCCAAAAGGCGTAAAACTAGAAATGCCACTTCAAAGTTACTTTAGACTAAATGAAAAGGGAGCTGGACAATTTGAACATACTTTAATAATAGTTGAGGATGAAGCTTCTCTAGAATTTATAGAAGGATGTTCTGCACCAGGATATAATGATATAAATTTACATGTTGGATGTGTTGAATTATATGTTGGAAAGAAAGCATTTTTAAGATTCTCAACAATTGAGAACTGGTCAAAAAATCTTCTAAATTTAAACACTAAAAAATGTCATGTAAGTGAAGATGGAAAAATAGAATGGATTATGGGATCGTTCGGTTCTAAAGTATCTATGTTATATCCACTTAGTGTATTAAATGGTAAAAATGCAAGATGCGATTTTACAGCATTATCTTTTGCTGGTAACGGACAAAACTTAGATACTGGTGTAAAAATAGTACATAATGCTGAAAATACTACATCAGTTGTTAACTCTAAATCAATATCAAAAGATGGAGGAATATGTACATTTAGAAGTAACGTATTAGTTAAGAAAAATGCTCCATTATCAAAACTAGCATTATCATGTGAATCTTTAATGCTGGATAGTATTTCAAGAAGTGATACAATTCCGGCTAATACCATAGAAAATGATAAAGTAACATTTTCTCATGAAGCATCTATTGGAAAGATAAGTGAGGAAGCAATTTATTATTTAATGAGTAGAGGCTTATCAGAAACAGAAGCTAAATCTTTAATTGTTCAAGGCTTTGCAGAACCAATATCAAAAGCATTCCCAGTTGAATACGCTGTTGAAATGAATCGACTAATTAACCTTGAACTAGAAGGTACTATAGGGTAGGTGCTATATATGAAATACAAATTAAATGAATCACCAGTTATAACAACTAATAGCTTTAATATGAACTCAATTACCCTTGATTTAAATATACCTAATAATTTTGATTTTCATGATTATAAAATAACAAATATCGATGATATAAAAATAAAAGAAAATAATAAATTTATATCTGATATAGGATTGACTCATAATAAGTATTTAAACATTAATATTGATAAGAATAATTATCAATCTGAAGAATTGAATAAAATAGAATACTTCTTTAAACAAGGAGATAACTTAATTGATTCAATAAATATTAGTGCGAATAACAAAACAAATATAAATATGTTAATTAATTATGAATCAATAGATAATTTAGAGAATTTCCATAATGGTAAAATTAATATAAGTGCTGATGGTAATTCTACAGTAAATTTAACTATCATAAATAGATTAAATAAATTTAGTACTAATATTATAGATATAAATACTACATCTAAAAATGAATCAAATATTATTATAAATTTAATTGATGTAGGTGGTGACAAAAGAGTATATAGAAATCAATCTATTACAAGTGAAAAATCTAATAATGAAATTAACACTATATATATTGGAAAAGATAAAGATATTATTGATATTTGTTTTAACTATATTAATGATGAAGTAGAAAGTGTTAATAACATTGAAGTTGAAGGCCTATTATATGATAATGCACGAAAACACTTTAAAGGAATAATTGATTTTAAATCTGGTGCTAAGAAGAGTGTAGGAAAAGAAAATGAGAATTGTCTTTTGTTAAGTAATGATGCGATTTCAAGATCACTTCCAATACTTCTATGTGGTGAAGAAGATGTTGATGGAGCACATAGTGTATCATCAGGAATGATTGATAAAGATAAACTATTTTATCTTCAGAGTAGAGGTATTAGTGAAACTGATGCAAAGAAACTAATTATAAAAGCAAATTTCCAAAAAGTTCTTTCTAAGGTTCCTGAATCAATTAAAGATAAGTTAAACGAATTAATAGATGGAGAAATAATTTAATAATTAAAAAACAGAATACGACGTATTCTGTTTTTTAAAAAATATTATCTGACATAAACTCAGGTTCACATGTTAGATTTATTTTAAGTTTCTTTATGGAATTTAACTCACCATCTTGAATTATATATGTTGAGTGTGCTTCACAACCTTTTAATTTCTTAATATTATCAAGAGCTTTACCAATAATTGGATTAGTAACTGAGCATGTTGATAAAGCAATTAATGTTTCTTGAAGAGTTAGTACATTTTCATATGGATTATCAGAATTCTTAAGTTTAAGTATTGGCTTTAATATATTGCTTGATAATAAATCAACATCATCAGGTATTTTTGTTAATTCTTTTATTGCATTTATAATAACACTACTTACAGGTGATAAAAGTTCAGTTTGTCTACCAGTAATTATTTTTCCGTTAGGTAATTCAAGTGCTATTGAAGGAAGACCACAATCATCAATCTTCTTTCTAGCAGCGGCTATTACTGGAATAATACTTTCGTCAATCTCAAGTTCATTGATCAGAAGTTTTACCTTTTGAGGAGTATCCTCATCAACTAAACCAAGTTTATAATTATCAAGTTCATTAAAATATCTTCTTAAAACTTCTTTTTTAGCAGCTTCGCAAACTACTTTGTCATCACAGATACAGTTTCCAACCATGTTAACTCCCATATCAGTTGGAGAGTTATATATTGATGCTCCAGTTATTTTAGTTAAGATGTTTTTAAGAACAGGAAACATCTCTAAATCCCTATTATAATTAATTGCAGTTACTCCATATTTTTCAAGATGAAAATAATCTATTTGATTAACATCTTTTAAATCAGCTGTTGCAGCTTCGTAAGCAATATTAACCGGATGCTTAAGAGGTAAATTCCAAACTGGGAATGTCTCAAATTTAGCATATCCAGCATTAACACCATTTTTGTGTTCATGATATAGCTGTGATAAACAAGTTGCAAGTTTTCCAGAACCAGGTCCTGGAGCATTAACTAATATCAATTTTTTAGTTGTTTTAATATAAGGATTTTTTCCATATCCTTCTTCACTAACTATTGTATCAACATCTGTTGGGTAACCTTTAGTAAATGTATGAACATATGTAGTAATTCCATTTCTGTTAAGTCTTTTTATAAATTTATCAACTGAAGGTTGATTATTATATAAGGTAACAACAACACTATTTACCTTAAAACCTAAACTTTCAGATCTACTTATAATACGCATAAGTTCAGTGTCATAAGTAATACCATATTCTGCTCTAGTTTTATTTTTTTCAATATCACCAGCATTAATACAAAAGATTATTTCAAGATCATCTTTTAATTCTTGAAACATACTTATTTTTGCATCATTTTTAAATCCTGGTAATACTCTAGCAGCATGACTATCATCAAATAACTTTCCACCAACTTCAAGATATAGTTTGTCGAATAAATTAAATCTTTCTTTGATGTGTTCACTTTGTATTTTTACATACTTATCATTGTCAAATCCTTTTTCCATATCTCATATACTCCCTTATAAAAAATGATATCATTATATTAAAACTAATTATAGTATTTTTTTAAAAAAGAATATGTGCTATAATTAAAGTGACCCCCAGTAAAAGAGGTGTATTTTATGGGATTAGTATATGATCAAGCTAAACTATTTCAAAGAAAGTATCCTGGTAGTTTAGTATTTAGAGTAAAAAAACATGCAGATGTTATAGAAAGACATTTAAATCCGGGAGAAAAAGCTAATTTTGTCTTTGTTGGGCAGAAAAATGAAAGTCCATTTGATATCTTTGCATCATGCGTTGTTGCAGTTACTGATAGAAGAATATTAATAGCAAAGAAAAGACTTTTATGGGGTTATTTTCTAAGTACAATTACTCCAGATTTATATAATGACATGCAAGTGTATCAAGGTTTAATATGGGGTAAAGTAACAATTGATACTGTAAAAGAAGAAGTAAATATAAGTAATATTTCTAAAAAAGGACTTGATGAGATAGAAACTAGAATTTCAGAGTTCATGATGGAGCAAAAGAAGAAATATCAATCAAGTAGTGAAGAAAAATAGGTTTTAATATGAAAAAGTTGAAAATATTAATAGGAATTATTATTATATTTTTCAGCTTTTTTTTAATAACATATTTAAAAAAAAGGAACTATGTTATTAATTATAAAGTTAAAAAATATAATATTACTGAAAGATATGATAAAGATAATAAATCATATTATGTTTCCGTAAAAAAAGGAAAAGATAATTATTATTTTGTAATCAAAAACGATTATACAAGGAAAAGAAAACTTGTTGATAACATCAAACTTATTAAAAATGAAAATAAGAAATGTTTATTAATTGATTTTAATAAAGCTAAGGTTAATCCATCATGTACAAAAGACGGAGAATTTATTTCATACTATCTTCTTGATGATAATATGAAAAAAGAAATTGGTAAAAAATACTATAACAAGTATACAGATAAAAAATCAAAAGATTATAAGAATATTGATGTTAATACTTTATTTAATAAAAAAATATTAATATGGAATTATCATGGATTTTATTATTTAAGTAAAGATAAAAATAAAGATATAACTTTATTTAAAAATGATACATATGATGCACCATTTATTGCTACATTAAAAAATTATGTTGTTATTCCAAATTATAATGAGTCATATGAGTATAACAAGTTAATTGTTTTAAATATTAACGATTTTAAAACAAAAAATATAAAGTTAAACGATCCAATATCATCTGATTCTTATGTTTTAGGAAATAACTTAGATAGTGTTTATGTTTTTGATAAAAAATATGAAAAAGAATATGAAATTGTTCCTCATAAATTAAAATATAGAACTGTTAGTCCATTTATATATGATAAGGGAAAAAAGGTTGAAAAAACTGCCTTAAGTCTTAAAAATAAGAATGAAAAATTTATTTATAAATTTGTTTATAACTATGAACTTATTAACAATAAATTATACAGAACAAATATTTATAATAAGAATAAAGAATTAATATCAAATTTAGATATTAAAACAATTGTTAAAGAAAATAATGATGAAGTTTACTACGTTAGTGGTGATAAACTTTATGTTAATAGTATTAACTATGGAGAAATAGAATTACTAGAGTATTTCGAACTTAACTTTAATTATGATAATATTTTCTATATTTTTGATTAGCACTTATAAAAATTAATCATATTCTACCTATATAGGAGTGATTGATTTGTTTGAGTCTTACTTAATTAAGAAAGGTGATACTTTAGATAGTATTGCAAATAGATATAATGTATCAAGAGAATATATAATTGATATAAATAATTTATATTATAAGGATGATTTTAAAGAGGGAAGAGAATTAATCGTACCAAAAGCATCCGATGTATACTTTAATACTTATGTTATTGAAAAAGGTGATACATTATATGCAATTGCTAAAAGATATAATATAAACCCAAATCTATTATCCGCAATTAATGGAATAGATGAAAATGAATATATATATCCAAATCAGGAAATAATGGTTCCTAAAAATGGTTATAGCTATTATGTAACTGCAGAAGGAGATACTATTAAAACTGTTAAAGAAGCTTTTGGAACTACTTATGATAAGTTGTTAAATGAAAATAAAAGTATCTATTTATTACCCGAACAATTAATAGTTTTAAAAAAATAAATATGAATGCGTAAAAACTACCATTCATATTTTTTTTATGATATTATATATAAAGATAAAGGAGTTGATAAAATGGTACTAAAAAAGCCTTATGCATTTTTAATTAAACATTTCCGTTTAATTCATTTAATATTGGCTCTACCTTTAATATATATTGTTAGAAAAACCCATTTAATTGTTAACTTTTTTAATCTATATGTAAAAAATAGTTATAATTTCCAAACAGGAAGTGACATAAGTGGATTATATGTTAATGCATTTATGTTATTCTCGATATTTATAATTATTGTTGCCATTTTATCAATTTATTACTTGCTAAAATATAAAGAAAAACCTGTAAAATGGTATGTTGTAATGATTATATACTACATAGTACTATTTATAATGCTATTCTGGTATTCTGGAATTATTGCATCAATGTCAAAAACTGTTCTTAGTGCTAAAATGGCTAGGGTGTACAGAGATGTCTCAATTATTATTTATTTACCACAGTATATATTTGTTATATTTACTGTATTAAGAGCTGTTGGATTTAACTTAAAACAATTCAATTTTCAATCTGATTTAAAAGAACTTGAAATTAAATCAGAAGATAATGAAGAAGTAGAAGTAGGATTTGAATTAGACGGTTATAAAACTAAAAGATTCTTCCGAAGATTTAAAAGGGAGTTTTCATATTACTTAATTGAAAATAAACTTATGGTTTCTGCAGTCTTAATAATATTAATGTTTTCATCTATTATAGTTTACTATAATACAAGAAAAAATTATGATGTTTCATACCAACAAAGAAACTCATTTGTCCATCAAGGATTTCAAATTAATGTAAAAGACTCAATTATTACAAACCTTGATTACCAAGGAAATAAGATAAGTGATAAATACTATTACTTAGTATTAAAAACTAACATTACAAATAATATGTCTGAAAAAGAGAAACTTAATTATGATAATTTTGTAATTAATGTTAATGGAAAAAATTTAACTCCAACACTTGATTTATCAACGCACTTTATTGATTATGGAGCACCTTATTTAGGTGAAAAAATTAAACCTAACTTTGCTAAAGATTATGTCCTTGTATATCAAATCAAAAAAAGTGATATTAAAAAAAGTTATAAGTTAAAAGTGTTAAGTTCATTTCAGCTTAAAAGTAATGATTTAGTAACTAAATATGCAGTTGTAAATTTAACACCTGTTAATGTATCAAAGGTAAATGTAATTCAAACTTTAAAACTAAAAGATAAAATAAGTTTTAGTGGCACTAATATAGGTAACACACTTATTACAATTAATGATTTTTATAAGGGTAATAGTTATACTTACGATTATGAGTACTGCTATAGCGAGAATAACTGCACAACCAAGAAGAACGTAGTATCTCTTGATTATACAAAAGCTAAAACTACACCGTCATTACTTGTTTTAGATTATGATTATGATCTTGATACTGAATCATCATATGGATCGCAAATAAAAGACAAGAATATGTTATTTGAAAACTTTGTAACAGTAAAAACAAGCATGTATAATGAAGAAGAAGAATATACTGTTATAAATGTAACACCTAAAAACTTGAAAAATAAAGTAGTACTTCAAGTAAATGGTAACATTAATAATGCATCTAAATTAGACTTATGTTTTACAATTAGAAATAAGAGATATGTAGTTAATCTAATTTAGTTTGACTTATAAATAAAAGTATAATAAAATATAAATGTTCTAAAAAAAGAGCATTTATATCTGGGTCCATAGCCAAGTGGTAAGGCGTGGGACTGCAACTCCCTGATCGTTGGTTCAAATCCGACTGGGCCCTCCATCTTAAAAAAAATCCAAGCTTATTAGCTTGGTTTTTTTTATCTAAATCTTGAACTTAAATCATTTACTTGAGCATTTAGTTCGTCTTTTTTTACTTTATCTTCTTTTTTCTTTTTAATTGCATCAATCGCAATTTGGTTTATTCTTAATCTATATTCATCAGCTTTTTCTCCGTTGTTTGCACGAAGAGCAGTAACATGGGCTCTTAATTCATCATCTGAAAGTAACCTTTCAGTTCCTCTTACGTATGTGATATGACCTGCTGCATGTGGATTTGGATAAACTCCAGGTCCACCAACAGTTTCATTTAAATAAGTGTCTGGAAGTATAGTTTGCCCTGTAAGTAAGTCTTTATATATGTAACCATAATCTTCGGCAGTATAAATTACAAATAAACGAAAGAAATTACTTGGACTAATAGCTTTTGTACATAATGCCTCTCCACCTGCTGTTAATTGAACAGTATATACATTTTTTTCACCAATCATAAATTCACCTCTATAATACTTATACCACGAAAATTGGATGTCAAGAAGAATTATACCTTCAATACCGTAATAAATGTGTAAATACTGTTTGACTCATTTAAGGTATGTTATATATAATATCCGTAGAAAATTTAATAATTTATATAAAAAAATTACAAATAAAGAGGTAACATTATGCTTGATGATATCGTAAAAGAAGCTCATGAAAGCTTAAAACTTAATAAAATTAATGATAAATTATATTTAACTAATAAAGAAATAGAAGTACTTGAAAGATATGATATAGATTATCATACTTCTATTGAAGAATTAATGTTTAAACTTGATGAAATACTCAATGAATCTAATGGAGAGTATGCCGATTTAGAAGAAGTATCAAATAGTATTTCAGAATTTAATTATTATCATAATACTAATAAATAAAATGCACATGTTTCGTGCATTTTTTTATGTATAAAAATAAGTATTTTACATAGAATATTAATATGAAAAAAATATTTAAAAACAACATTATTATTGTAGCGTTAACCTTCTTAATTCCAGGTATAATTGCATTTTTAATAAAGAATTCATTTATGGCATTTAAAACGCTAAATAAACCACCACTATCTCCATCACCAATTGTATTTCCAATAGTGTGGTCTATTTTATATATTCTTTTATCTATATCTATAATAAGAGTAAAAGATGAAAATGATGATAATATAAAATTATATTATTTAAGTTTAATTTTAAATGCTATATGGACACCAATATTCTTTGGTTTAAAATGGTATTTTTTAGCATTAATAGATTTAGTTATTCTTTTATATACAGTTATTAGAATGTATAAAAAATTTAAAGAATATGATGATATTTCTGCTTATTTATTAATACCTTATATAGCATGGTTAATATTTGCTTTTTATTTAAACTTTTCAATAATGATAATGAACTAATGTAAAAAATATGTTATAATTTATCAGGTGATAAATTATGATAATAATAAAGAATTTGAGTAAAAGTTATGGAAATAAACAAGTTCTAAAAAGCGTAGATTTAAAAATTAGTGATGGTGATATTTATGCTTTTGTTGGATCGAATGGAGCAGGTAAAACTACAACAATAAAATGTATGCTAGGTATCTTACCATTTGACTCTGGAGACGTTTTATATGATGGAACATCTATAAAAGATGAGCCACTTAAAATAAAACAAGATATTGCATATATACCTGATAATCCTGATATTTATGAACATTTAACAGGTTATGAGTATTTATCATTTATTGCAGACATGTATGAAACCGATGCTAAAACAAAAAATGATAACATAAGAAAATATGCAAAGCTTTTGGAAATAGATACAAAACTTAATGATAGAATAGGTAGCTACTCTCATGGTATGAGACAAAAAATAGTTATTATAGCTGCTCTTATCCATAATCCTAAAGTAATAATTATGGATGAACCTTTTGTTGGTTTAGATCCACTTTCAACACATACATTAAAAGAAATAATGAAAGAACTAACAAAAGATGGAAAAATTATTTTCTTCTCAACACACGTACTTGATGTTGCAGAAAAACTATGTAACAAAATTGCTATTATAAAAAATGGTAAGATTTTAACAGAGGGTACAATGAAAGAAGTAACAAAGAATTCTTCACTAGAAGATATCTTTTTGGAACTTGTAAGCCATGAATAAATTTATATCTTTAATGAAAGTAAATATTAAAGGTATAATTCGTGGTAAAGAAAATAAAAAGAAGAAACTTTTATCGCACGGATTAATATTAATTGTTGCAGGTGCATTAATACTATATTATTCATATAAGTTTGCAAATCTTTCAATGAAAGGATTAAAAGTAATCCACTCTGAATTTATATTACTTCCTGAATTTTTTGCTATATCATCTGTACTTTTAATATTTACTAACTATAAAAAAATAAATGATTTATTTTTTAAAAATACTGATTATGATTTGCTTGAATCAATGCCAATAAAAAGGCATTACATAATATTATCAAAAATGATAGAGTTATATATGTCAGCACTTTTAGTTACACTTGCTTTTATGATTCCATCATATTATGTTTATATAACTAATGTAGCAGTTGAACCAATATTTCATGTTATGTACTTTGCAACTCTTTTATTTGTTCCATGTATACCTGTTGTAATTGCAACAATAATAGGTTATTTAATGAGCTATATATCATCATTTTTCAAAAGAAAAGATTTAGTTCAATTAATAACTGGTATTGCTGTATTCTATATAGCATTTTATGTTGGTAAAAACTCATTTAAAATTGACGCAACTCAAATGGGTAATTTTGGAAAAATGATATTGAATTTTTTTGATAATTACTACCCAATGACTATATTATATAAGGACATTGTAATGGATAGTGAGATACTTTCTTTAATAATGTATCTACTTATAAACATAGTAAGCTTTATTGCTATTACATTTGTAATTACAAAAACTTATACATTTATTAATTCAAAACTTCATCAAGTATCAACTAGTGGAAATAAAAAAATTAAAGAAACTAAAACTTTAAGTCCAACAGTATCTTTATTAAAAAAAGATTTTAAAAAGTTATTTTCATCTAGTAATTATTTGCTTAATACTTGTGTTGGTGTAATAGTTTTAACCCTTTGTATTATTGGGCTTGTTACATCTAGCAAAATAGGTATTGCTGTAGTTTCTGAAATAAGTGGTAATACTGGTGGTTTAATTTTTTCATATTCAATGTTAATGTTCTTAGGATATATTTATCCAACAGCTATATCTTTATCACTAGAGGGAAAGAATTTCTATATTCTTAGAACTTTACCAATTACATTTAAAACTATAATTAAAGAAAAGAATTTGTTTCACATAATATGTGGTTTACCTATAGCTATTATTACAATACTAATAATTATCATAAAACTTAATATGAAGTTAAAATATGCCGTGCCTTTATTTTTACTTTATGTAGTTACGACATTATTTCATGCTAATTTTCATTTACTTTTAGACATGTTATTTTTAAATATATCTTGGGAAAATGAAATCAAGGTAATTAAGAGAAGTATTCAATCAATATTATCACTTGTTATAGCTATCTTTATGGGAGTTTTACCATTAGCAGCTAAATTTGATAGAATCTATAAGGTGTATATTTATGCCGGTATAATTTTATTGTTAACTATAGCATCATATATTGTATTAAGAAAATTTGGAACTAGTAAATTTAATAAAACATTAAACTAATTAGTGTTAAATAAAAAGAAATAGTTATTCAAAACTATTTCTTTTTTTATTCACTTATGGTATCCTACATTTAGGATTTATAGGTGATATATATGCTTGTTTGGGGAAAAAATGTTTTTAATGAAATTGATTTAAAAAAAGTCAGAAAAGTATATTTAGATAAAAATGGTTCAAAGGATATTATTTCATATTTACAAAACAATAAAATTAGATATGATTTAGTTGATAAAAGAGTTCTTGATGATATGGCAAACAAAAATCACCAAGGAATAGTAGTTGATATATATGATTATGAATATAAAGAATTAAATGAATGCTTTAATGATGATTTTGTCGTTATGCTTGATCACTTAGAGGATCCCCATAACTTTGGAGCCATTATAAGAACTTGTGAATGTGCAGGAATAAAACATATTATAATTCCAAAAGATAGATCTGTTAGAGTTAATGAAACTGTAATTAAAGTATCAAGTGGAGCCATAAGTTATGTAGATATCATTATGGTTTCAAACTTATCCAATGCAATTGATAAATTAAAAAAAGAAAACTTCTTTGTATATGGTGCCGATATGGATGGAAAAGATTATCGCACATATGATTTTTCAGGTAAAAAAGTATTGATAATTGGTAACGAGGGAAAAGGTATAAGCCAAATAGTATCAGAAAATTGCGATGAGATTATATCTATTCCAATGAAAGGAAACATAAATAGTTTAAATGCATCAGTATCAGCAGGTATACTTATTTATGGAATGAATAAATAATGATTAGCGAATATAATGATGGACAATTAATTGAACTAGTGCATGAAAATAGCGAAGAAGCTAAAAGTATTTTGTTTTTGAGATATAAAAGTAAAATAGATTATCTTATAAAAAAATACACAAATGCATCACTAAGTCTAGGAATTGATATAAATGATTTAAATCAAGAAGCCTTACTCGGTTTTACGGATGCAATATTAAACTTTGATGAAAGAAAAGATGCATCACTTTCAACATTTATTTGTTTATGTGTAGAAAGAAAAATAAAAAAAGCATTGATTAAAGCAAGCACATCAAAAAATCAATCTATGAAAGATACACTTTCTCTTGAGTATATATATGAAGATATAGATACTCCTTTAAAAGAACTGATTGAAGATGTTAACTCAGATCCTTTAGTAAAGGTGTCAGAAGAAGAATCTTATAAGGAATTATTAAAGGAAATTAGAACTGCGCTAACTGATAATGAAAAGGAAGTATTTGAACTTTTAATTGCAGGTTTAACATATAAAGATATAGCAGTTCTTCTTGATAAAGAACCAAAACAAATAGATAATGCAAGAGAGAGAATAAAAAATAAAATTAAAAAAATACTTAACTGCCGAGCATAAGCAAAAAGTACTTGAAAATACTGGTATTATTTGCTATTATATATGCGAAGCACGAAAGTGTTTTTTATTTGAAAAAATTTAATGAGGTGTTTTTGTGAAACAAGATAGCAAAAAGAAGACAAAAAAGTCCAACTATTTTAAAGAAGTTGGAAAAGAAATGTCAAAAGTAAAATGGCCTGAAAAGAAAGAAGTTGCTAAATATACTTTATCAACAGTTGTATTTGTACTTGTTGTTGTAGGATTTTTCATACTTCTAAATATGGGTATGTCATGGATTGTAGGTGTAGTTAAATAATGGAAAAAGAATGGTATGTTGTTAACACTTATAGTGGACATGAAAGTAAAGTAAAAGAAAAACTAGAAATGCGTGCAGAATCTATGGGCATGCAAGACTATATTTTTAGAGTTATAGTTCCTGAAACTACTGAAGTTGAAGTAAAAGATGGAGTAAAAAAAGAAAAAACTAAAAAAATGTTCCCTGGTTATATATTGGTTGAAATGATTATGACTGATGAAGCATGGCATTTAGTTAGAAATACTCCTGGTGTTACAGGACTAATTGGTTCAAGTGGACGTGGATCTAAACCAACACCACTTCTTCCTCAAGAAATTGATAGAGTTTTAGCTAATATGGGTCTATCTAGACTTAATATTGAATCTGAAGTATCTATTGGTGATGAAGTATCTATTACTGATGGACCATTTAAAGGAATGCATGGTAAGGTTGATGCTATCAATGCAGAAACAAATCGTTTATCTATATTAATTGATTTATTTGGTCAAGAAACATCTGTTGAGGTAGAACTTTTCCAAGTATCAAAAACAAATTAAGGAGAATTTTATATTCTTCTTTTTTTTATTATGTTATTATTGTGGTATAATAATAATAGAATTGAGGATTGAGAACATGGCTGAGAAAAAAACAACC
>CADACC010000015.1 GCA_902786275.1 uncultured Erysipelotrichaceae bacterium
ATCCTTATATATAGTGATTATAGTATTAAAAGTTTTATTGAATGTGAAAAATACAAAACAGAACAATATGATGAATGGATAGATTAGTTATGAAAAGATTTAATATGTTATTTACTGCATGGTGCATTATAGTTGTTATGATTATGGCTGGTTTAATAGTCTTAGGTTTTGCATTTAAAAAGAATTTAAAAGAATATAAATTATATGAAAAAAGAATTGTTAGTGCTACTGAAGAATATATTAAAGATAATGATATCTCTGTAAAAAAGAACGAAGAGTTAAAGATAAGTATTAATAAACTTAAAAAGAATAAATATTTAAGTAAAAAAGATATTATAAAGAGTTGTTCTGGTGGAGCAATTGTTAAGAAAACTGGTGTAATACCAAATATTAAATGTAAGTATTATAAATCTATAAAATAATAATTGACTATTTAGTTCAATATAATTATAATAAGCTTTACTTTGAAACGGAGGGTTAAAAATGGAAACACAAACAAGAAAAGAAAATAATCAAATTTCTTTAGCAGAAAGAGTATTTAATGCCGATCCTATGCTTTATGCTAACAATGCAGATGTATTTACAAGAGATTATTTATTATTAGAAAAATTTCAAGTAAAAGCTTATATTTCTGTAAATAACGAGGGATTACTTAAAGAAGAATGTAAGGAAGATACTGAAGCTAAAATTGATCAATTATTATCTGAAGTACTTTCTACTATGCTTGAAAATAAAGAAAAAATGCAAATTGATAATGGTAAAGAAGTAATTAAAATAAACGATGCTTATTTTGAACAACTACTTGAAAAATATTTTGGTATTGTTTCTGATAAAAGATTACAAGAAGTAAATAATTCTTATTGGGAAGAATTAAATACAACAGTTCTTGGAACTATTAGCGTTGCTAAATATGTTCTTGATACTCTTGGAAACAAATTAGATATTAATGCTAAGAATGCTATCGAAGAAAAAATTGCTGATCTTGAATTTGCATATTCTCAAGCAGATACTTCATACGTTGAACAAACTGTTAAAGAATTAAGACAATTAGTATATCCATCTCAATCTGAGAATATTAGAAATTAATATATATTTAATTGACATAAAATATAAAGAGTGTTATATTATTAATGCGTTTGAATTTTAGGTTCTACCACGTGTAGAACCAAATTTAATGATAAAATTGATACACCCGGAAGTGTGTACATGGAAGGAGGAAATGATTAATGCCAACAATTAATCAATTAGTTAAGAAAAAACGTAGTAAAAAGACTAGAAAAAGTAAAAGTCCAGTTTTAAATGTAGGTTATAATACACTTGAAAGAAAGACTACTGATCAAACTAGTCCACAAAAAAGAGGAGTTTGTACTCGTGTAGGTACTAGAACACCAAAGAAACCAAACTCAGCTTTAAGAAAATATGCTCGTGTTAGATTATCTAATGGTAAAGAAATCGATGCTTATATTCCTGGTGAAGGACATAACTTACAAGAACACAGCGTTGTATTAATCCGTGGAGGACGTGTTAAAGACTTAATCGGTGTTAGATATCACATTATACGTGGTACTCTTGATACTCAAGGAGTTGCAAATCGTCAACAAGGACGTAGTAAATATGGTGCTAAGAAACCAAAAAAATAATAGTTAAGGAGGAAAAATAATATATGCGTAAAAGAAGAGCTGAAAAAAGAGATGTACTTGCAGATCCTATTTATAACTCTAAAGTAGTTACTAAACTAGTTAATCAAATTATGCTAGATGGTAAAAAAGGTACTGCACAAAAAATCGTATATTCAGCATTTGAAACAGTTGAAAATACAACTAAAAAACCTGCTCTTGAAGTATTTGAAGCAGCTATGGAAAACATCAAACCTGCTCTTGAAGTTAAATCTCGCCGTGTAGGTGGATCAAACTATCAAGTACCTATAGAAGTTGATGAAGAACGTGGACAAGCTTTAGCTTTAAGATGGTTAACTACATATGCTAAAACAAGAAATGGAAAGGGTATGGCCATTAATTTAGCAAACGAAATAATGGATGCTGCTAACGGTGTTGGTGGTGCTGTTAAGAAAAAAGAAGATACTCATAAAATGGCAGAAGCAAATAAAGCATTTGCTCATTATAAATGGTAGGAGTAAAGTATGGCAAGAGACGTTACAATTGATAAAATTAGAAATATTGGTATCATGGCTCACATCGATGCTGGCAAAACTACTACTACTGAAAGAATTTTATTCCATACAGGTATAACTCATAAAATTGGTGAAACACATGATGGTGAATCACAAATGGACTGGATGGAACAAGAAAAAGAAAGAGGTATTACAATCACTAGTGCTGCAACAACTGCTCACTGGAAAGGATACCGTTTAAATATCATCGATACTCCAGGTCACGT
This sequence comes from uncultured Erysipelotrichaceae bacterium, assembly GCA_902786275.1. Lineage (GTDB taxonomy): Bacteria > Bacillota_I > Bacilli_A > RF39 > UBA660 > RUG13160. The sequence goes on from CADACC010000015.1 coordinate 2,398, forward strand.
AGACTTCACTATCGAAGTTCAAAGATCTTTAAGAGTTTTAGATGGTGCTGTTGCTCTAATCGATGCACAAGCTGGTGTTGAACCTCAAACTGAAACAGTTTGGAGACAAGCTAATGAATATAAGGTTCCAAGAATGATTTGTGCTAATAAGATGGGTAAACTTGGTGCTGACTTCTATTATAGTTTAGGTACTATTAAAGATAGATTAGGTGCTAACGCTGCTCCGATTGAACTTCCAATTGGTGCTGAAAATGACTTCCATGGAGTTGTAAACTTAGTTACAATGAAAGCTTACAAATTCGATGGAACTGAACAAGAAAATGCAGAAGAAATTGCTATTCCTGAAGATTTAGTTGATAAAGCTAATGAATATAGGACTAAATTAATTGAAGCTGTAGCTGATTTTGATGAAGACTTAATGATGACTTACCTTGATGGTGGAGAAATCTCAGTTGATATGTTAAAAGCTGCTATTCGTAAAGCTACATTATCAGTTCAATTCTTTCCAGTACTTTGTGCTGATGCTTTATCTAACCAAGGTATTAAACCACTTCTTGATGCAATCGTAGATTACTTACCAGCTCCAACTGATGTAGAAGCTATTGATTGTACAGATAAAAACGGAAATGATGTTAAACGTCATCCAAGTGATAGTGAACCATTTACTGCACTTGCATTTAAGATTATGACAGACCCATTTGTTGGTAGACTTTCATTCTTCCGTGTTTATTCAGGAGTTTTAAAATCTGGTTCTTATGTATTAAACTCAACTAAGGGTGAAAAAGAAAGAATTGGACGTATCTTACAAATGCATGCTAACCAAAGAAAAGAAATTACTGAGGTTTATGCAGGTGAAATTGCTGCTGCAGTAGGACTTAAAAATACTACAACAGCTGATACTCTTTGTGATGAAAAATCACCAGTTATCATGAAAGGTATGGAATTCCCAGAACCAGTTATTGACATTGCTATTGAACCAAAGAGTAAAAATGATCAAGATAAAATGGCAATTGCTATTCAAAAACTAGTTGAAGAAGACCCAACACTTAGAGTTAAAACTGATGCTGAAACTGGTCAAACAGTTCTATCAGGAATGGGAGAACTTCACTTAGATGTTATTGTTGATCGTATGAGAAGAGAATTTAACGTTGAATGTAATAAAGGTAGACCACAAGTTGCTTACCGTGAAACTATTACAGTTCCAGCTGAATGCAATATGGACATGTTTGGGTTAAATTCGAACCTAATAAAGATAAAGGTTATGAATTCGTTGATGCTATCGTTGGTGGTGTAGTTCCTCGTGAATATATTCCAGTAACAGATAAAGGATTACAAGAAGCTATGGCTGGTGGTATCCTTGCTGGTTATCCAATGGTAGATGTTAAAGCAACATTATTTGATGGATCATACCATGATGTAGACTCATCAGAAATGGCATTCAAAGTTGCTGCAAGTTTAGCTTTAAAAGAAGCTAAGAATAAATGTAAACCAGTTCTACTTGAACCTATAATGAAGGTTGTTGTAGATGTTCCTGAAGAATACATGGGTAATGTAATGGGAGACTTAACTAGTAGACGTGGACGTCCACTTGGACAAGAATCTATTGGTAATACTCTAAGAATTACTGCACTTGTACCACTTTCAGAAATGTTTGGTTACGCAACTGATTTAAGAAGTAATACTCAAGGTAGAGGTAACTTCCAAATGGAAAAAGACCACTATGATGAAGTACCTAAATCAATTGCTGATGAAATTATTAAGAAGAACAGTGCTAACGCTTAACAGTTAGCCCTGTATCTCTTTAATAAAAGTACTTGAAAAAAGTACGCTATTTAGATAAAATATTATAGTAAAGAAAAAAGGAAAGGAAAAATAATATTATGGCAAGAGAAAAATTTGATAGATCTAAAGAGCATGTTAATATTGGTACTATTGGACACGTTGACCATGGTAAAACTACTTTAACTGCTGCTATATCAAAATATTTCGGAAAAGAATTTATGGATTACGCTGCAATCGATAGCGCTCCAGAAGAAAGAGAACGTGGTATTACAATTAATACTGCACACGTTGAATATGAAACAGAAAAACGTCACTATGCTCACGTTGACTGCCCAGGACATGCTGACTATGTTAAAAACATGATCACAGGTGCTGCTCAAATGGACGGAGCAATCTTAGTTGTTTCTGCTTCAGACGGACCTATGCCTCAAACTAGAGAGCATATCCTATTATCTCGTCAAGTTGGTGTACCTAAAATCGTTGTTTACATGAACAAATGTGACCAAGTTGATGATCCTGAACTACTAGATTTAGTAGAAATGGAAATTCGTGAATTATTAGGAGAATACGGATATGATTCTGAATGTCCTATTATTCGTGGATCTGCTTTAAAAGCATTAGAAGGTGATGAAGCTGCTGCTCAATCAATTAGAGATTTAATGGCTGCAGTTGATGAATACATTCCATCTCCAGTTAGAGATACTGACAAACCATTCTTAATGAGTATTGAAGACGTATTTACTATTTCTGGACGTGGTACTGTTGTTACAGGACGTGTTGAACGTGGTATTTTAAAATTAAATGACGAAGTTGAAATCGTTGGTTTAAGACCTACTAAGAAAACAGTTGTTACTGGTATTGAAATGTTTAGAAAATCTCTAGACTTTGCTCAAGCTGGTGATAATGCTGGTGCTCTACTTCGTGGTATTAACCGTGATGACGTTGAACGTGGACAAGTTCTAGCTAAACCTGGATCTGTTACACCTCATCATAAATTCAAAGCTTCAGTTTATGTACTAAGCAAAGAAGAAGGTGGACGTCATACTCCATTCTTCTCAAATTATCGTCCTCAATTCTATTTCAGAACTACAGACGTAACAGGAGTTATTGAACTTCCTGCTGGTGTTGAAATGGTAATGCCTGGTGATAACGTTGACATGACTGTTGAACTAATTGCTCCAATAGCACTTGAAAATGGTACTAAATTCTCAATTCGTGAAGGTGGACGTACTGTTGGTGCCGGAGTTGTATCTGAAATTATTGAATAATAATATTTAGAAGAATTTAAAAAAGTGCCTCGGCACTTTTTTTTATGTTTAATATATGTTATATTTTATAATGAAAAAATTGAGAGTGTGTTATATGGCTAGAAAGAGAAACAAAGTGTTGAAAGAAGGCTTTTCTAATTTTATTAAGTGCTTAGTATTTATCGGTTTATCAGCACTTGTTTTTTGGTATGCACATAATAATTTTTATGTTATAAGAAAAAAGTTTTATAGTATTAAAGATAGTATTAAAAAAGTGAATGGAGATTTTTATACTAAAGCTAAAGTTGCTTATCAACAAGAACAATACGAAAAGTGTATAAAAAACCCATTACCCGAAGAAGGTTTTAATGAACAAACAAATTCCAAGAAACAGGAGATTATAGATTATTCGAAAAAAAATGGCCTTAAATATAAATATGAAGATTTAAAGTTTGGTTATAGTTTTTCCTATGCTGAAAATGATTCTTTATATGGAGCTAGTTTAATTAAACTTGTTGATGCACTTTACTTAATTGATAATGATGTTGATTTATCTAAAAAGATTAAATATGAATCAAAATATGTAAGAGGATCTAGCGAGGGTATGAGTAAGCATTCATTAGGTTCTTATGTAACACTTGAAGATTTGATGAAATATGCAATTACATATAGTGATAACACAGCTCACGCAATGCTTTATGAGTATATTGGTAAAAGTAATTTAAAAAATTATGCAAATAATTTAGGAGCAACAACAATATTTACTGGTTCTGGAGATACTTTTGGAAATCAAACTGTTCATGACACTGCAATATATTTAAAAAGAGCATATGAAGTAGTTGATGAAAAACCAAACGGTAAAATATTAAAAGAAGCAATGCTTAATACAAGAAAAAATAAACTTAATTTTGATGATATTACTTATGCACATAAGTATGGAAGCTGGGAGCAATACTTTCATAATATAGGTATTCATTACGGTGATTATCCATATACTGTTTCTGTTTTAACAACAAAGGGTGAGAATAATGCACCTGCATATATTAATAAACTATCAAAACTTTCATATGAATTTAATAAGTTATATTATGAAAATTTATTAACTTATTGTGACATAGAATCAAAAAAAGACTAATTGTTATTAGTCTTTTTTAAATTCCTTTTGAATTAATCCAAGAGATAGTAAAAATTCGTATTTATTTTTATCAACAACAAGATCAAATTCACCAATAAGTTCGTACATGTATGGGTTAAAACCAAGCTTAAATTGATTTAAACCATAGTAAGGATTCTTTTTAGTAAAATCACCAGTTAAACCATTTAAGTCAACAAATCTTAAACCTTTATTTTTGTAGTATTTAAAGATCTCATTGTGTAAGAAATAGTTCGGATTCATATTACCATATATTTGGTTATATCCACTTATTACTATATATGCTCTATCTTTATATGTTATACATAATGCCCCAGCAATAAATTCGTTTGGATCATTATTATTTCCGTATGTTGCATTTATTACATCATTTTTAAATGATGTTAGTTCTCTATCTGATTCCATTTTTTTGTTAATATTTTCTGGAGTGTTCTTTTTAAACATTCTTTCAGTAAGTTTTCGGTTTCTTTCGAGTTCATCTTCAAATATTCTTTTACTGTTTTCTAGGAATGTATTATAATTTATTTTTACTAAGAAAATATTAGCTGCTCCTTCATCATGAAATATATTAAAGTAGTTATTATAATATTTTATAGTTCTTCTTTTCTTTTTCATTTCTATAAAAGGATATAGTTCTTTGACTTTATTTTCTGAAGATACTACTATTTCTAATCCTTTTCTTGTTGCATTATTTATTTTGTTTTTTGTATTTTTAGAATATTTCTTAATATCTAATTTTTCTAAATCAATGATACCATTAAATCTTGGTAACATGGATTCGAAATATAGATTGTCTTTAAGTTTAATATAGCCTCTTTCTGTTAGGTAAGAGGTTATTATTCCATTTGATAATTTAGTTTTTTCTTTTGTTTCTGTATTAATTAAGTATGTAGGTATTTCAGGATTAATTTTAATAAAGATTATTTTCTCCTTTGATGCATATTTTTTGATAGCATCAGTAAAACTTGTTAATAGTTTTTCGTTTTTGTAATCAATTAAAAATCCTTTAGGAGCGTATCCATATTTAAATAAATGTTTTATTTTTTTTGTTAATAATAGAGTTGCAGCTACGATATTTCCGCTTTCATTTTTATATCCAAGATATACTCTTTCATACCCGGATCTACTCATCAAAGTTGCATAGTTTGATGATTCATGATAGCTAGATAGAATGTGATTATTTGCAAATGTATCAAAATCATGTGCTGTGATTTCTTCTACCATGTAATCATCTCCTCTATAGGAGGAGTTATTATACCATATATATTGTTAAAAAAACAATATATTTAGCCGAATTTTTATGGCTTTTATCTTAATTAATCAATTGACTTATTAACTTCTTTTAGTATAATTATATTAGGAGGATACGAGATATGAGTAAATTAACAAAAGCAGAAGCAAATGATTATAGAGTAAATAATATTATAAGATTATTTGTTTACTTAACATTTATTGTAGTTGGAGCTATTTTATATTCTAAATCATATATTAAAGCAGCTACTATTGAAAACTTTCTTGGAGTATTATTTATTATCGCTGGTGTAACATTTGTATATATTAGTAGTAAGGAAAAAAGTTTAAAATTATCTAACTTTGATGTTATTTTTGGTATTTTAATGTCTGTTAGTGGACTTCTTCTTATAATTAATCCTGGTAACATTAATAATAATTTAACATTTTATTTTGGAACATTTTTAATTATGAGTGGTCTTCAAAAGTTAGTTTTAGCTATTAAACTATTTAAACTAAAAGATGAAACTAAGATTTTAACACTAGCAACATCAATAATTGTTATTGCATTTGGTGTACTTGTTATGATTAATCCATTTGCTAACATGTCTTTAACTCAATTATGTGGAATTTTCTCTTTATTTTATGGAGTACTTCAATTTTCAAATACTGTACTTCTTAATAATAAAGAAAAAGAATTTATTAAAAATAAATAAGTAAAGAAGCAACGTAAACGTTGCTTTTTTTATATTGTTAAAAATATTATACTTGTCTATACTAAATATAGAAGGTGTTGATAGTATGATTACAGATTTAATAGCAAGAGAAATTCTAGATAGCCGTGGTAACCCAACTGTTGAGGTTGATTTATATTGTTCTAATGGAAAGTATTATCGTGCATCAGTTCCAAGTGGGGCTTCTGCTGGTTCTAGGGAAGCTTTAGAACTTAGAGATAATGATAATAGATTTCATGGTAAAGGTGTTACTAAAGCTGTTAATAATATAAATAATATTATTAAACCTGCGATTATTAATAAAAAAGTTGATTTATTAACAGTTGATGAGATAATGCTTAAACTTGATGGAACTGAAAATAAAACTAAGCTCGGAGCAAACGCTATGCTTGCAGTTTCACTTGCAACAGTAAAAGCTGCTGCTGATATAGATAATAAAGAATTATGGGAATATCTATCTGTTAACAAAGTTTCACTTCCAATTCCAATGATGAATGTAATTAATGGTGGAGCTCATGCTGATTCTGGATTAGCTATTCAGGAGTTTATGATAGTTCCTGTTGTACCAATGTTTAAGGAAAGACTTAGAGCAGGCTCTGAAATATTTCATAGTTTAAAAAGTTTATTAAAAAAAGATGGTTATCATATTGCGGTTGGAGATGAAGGAGGGTTTGCCCCATCATTATCAAAAACAACAGATGCTCTTGATTACATTGTAAAAGCGATTAAAGATGCAGGATATGAACCTGGTAAAGAAGTATATATAGCTCTTGATGTTGCCGCATCAGAAATATATGACAAAGCAACAAATACTTATAAAATAGATAATAAAGTATTAACACCAAGAGAATTTTTAAAATTCTATGTTGAAATCGTTGATAGGTATCCAATTTTAAGTATAGAAGATCCATTTGATGAGGATGATTTTGATAGCCTTCAAATGATTACAAAATTACTTGGTAATAAGATAATGCTTGTTGGTGATGATTATTTTGTAACTAACAAAATATGTTTACAAAAAGGTATTAGTATGAACGCTGGTAATGCAATTATTATCAAAGCTAATCAAATAGGAACTATTAGTGAAACTATAGAAACTTTAGTTCTAGCTAAAAAGAATAATTACATTCCAATTATTTCACACAGAAGTGGAGAAACAGAAGATACATTTATTTCTGATTTTGCGGTTGGACTTAATATACCTTATATTAAGACTGGTTCTCTATCTAGAGGTGAGAGAATTGCCAAATATAATCAATTACTTAGAATTGAAGAAAAACTACTTAGAAGATAAGTAGTTTCTTTTTATATATTAACTTGCATAAACACAGTAAATATGGTAAATTATTAACTGTTAGGACGTGAATATTTATGTTAGAAACAATTTTACTTGTTGTTTCTGTACTTATTATTGCTATAGTACTTTTACAAAGTAATAAAGCAAGTGATGCAGGACAAATTATTACTGGTGGGAATGAAACTTTATTTCAAAATATGAAAGAAAGAGGAGTAGAGTTATTTATTAGTAGATTAACACTTATCCTTGGACTTATATTTTTTGGAATATCATTAGCATTATTTTTAATGTAAAAGATGAAGTTAATTTAAGACTTTATCTTTTTTTATTATTTAACTAGGTGTTATAATTATTATAGGATGTGATAATATGAATAAAAAAGGATTTACATTAACTGAAATGATGGCTGCAGTTATTATTATAGGTGTTATTGCTTCAACTGTTGCAATTAGTTTTAATAATATAATAGCTAAAAATAAAGAAAACAAATATAAAGAATTTAAAAGAGAAATAGAGCAAGCTGCTTGTATTTATATTGACTTAAGGGAGTATAAACCAATTAAAGATGCGTGTTATTCATCAGGAACATGTAATGTTAAAGTAAAAGCTCTTGTTGAAGGCGGTTTAATAGATGAAGACATGATTAATCCAAATACTGATCAAAAGGTTAATCAAAACTTAAATGTTCAAATAAAATGGGGTAGTGATAAGGTTAAAAAATGTACTCTACAATAGGTGATGCATATGAAAGAAAAAATACTTAGTGCACTAAAAAATGAAAATAAAGCTTTAGAGGCTATGGATGTTTATAACTTACTTAATTTTCATACGATTGATGAACTAAATGAAGTGCGTGACGTTTTAGAAGAAATGCAAAATGCAGGAGAGATTTTTAAAACTAATAAAGGTAAATATATTTTGTTTGAAAATTGCCCTGGAGTTTTTGTTGGTAAACTGGATCTTAATAAAAAAGGATTTGGTTTTGTTGTGATTCCACAAGAAGATGATTTATATATACCTGCAGAGAACTTAAACGGAGCTGTAAATGATGATTTAGTTATATGTGAAATAACTTCGCGTGGTATTAAACCTGAAGGTAGAATAATTAGAATTCTAAAAAGAGATTTAAGAAATCTTGTTGGTGAAATGATTGTTAGTTCTAAAGGTAAACTAGTATTTTCACCAGATGAAAAAAATTTAGGTATTAAAATCAGAGTAAGTGAATCTACGCTTTCTAATTGCGTTGAGGGAAGTAAAGTTTTAGTATCTCTTGGAAAAGAAATTGATAAAAACACATATGTTGGTAGTGTAATAAAAGTACTAGGTCATAAAAATGATCCAGGTATGGATATTAAATCTATTGCATATAAGTATGGTATATATGATGACTTTGGACCTGATGTTGAAAAAGAGCTTGATTCTATTCCAACTGAAGTTGATAAAAAAGATTTAACTAACAGACGTGACTTAACTGATAAAATGATTTTTACTATAGATGGCGCTGATACTAAAGATATTGATGATGCTATTAGTTTAGATTTTGATGAGTCAGGTAATTATATATTGGGTGTTCATATTGCAGATGTTAGTAATTATGTTAAAGAAAATACTGCATTAGGTGATGCAGCATATGATAGAGGTACTTCTTCTTATTTGGCAGATACAGTAATACCAATGATTCCTCATAAATTATCTAATGGTATATGTTCTCTTAACGAAGGTGTAATAAGATTAACTATATCTTGCACTATGGTTATTAATCATTCAGGAAATGTAATTAAATCTGAAATATATCCTTCATTTATTAAGAGTAATAAAAAGATGACTTATAAAGATGTTAATAAAATATTAATGGAAAATACAGTTCCTGAAGGATATGAAGAGTTTAGTGATACGCTCATAAAAATGAATGAACTTGCGCATATTTTACAAAAGAAACAAAAAACTAGAGGTTACATTGATTTTCAAATTGACGAACCTAAGATTATTCAAGATGAAAATGGTGTAGCAATAGATGTTATAAAAAGAGATAGGGGCGACGGTGAAAGACTGATAGAATCTTTCATGATTGCTGCAAATGAAGCTGTTGCAGAATATATAAGCAATATGGACTTACCATTTATTTACCGTGTTCATGATGTTCCTAGTGAAGAAAAGATTGAAGATTTCTCTAATCTTTTAAAACAACTTGGTTATAAACTATCAACAAGACTTACATCTGTAACTCCACTTAAGTTGCAAAGTGTTTTAGATGAACTACAAGATAAACCAGAATTTAAAATTCTATCTAGTCTTCTTCTTAGAAGTATGAAAAAAGCAGTATATTCAAAAGATAATATAGGTCACTTTGGACTTGCAAGTGATAATTATACACATTTTACAAGTCCTATTAGAAGATTCCCTGACCTTACAGTACATAGACTTTTAAGAACTTATTTATTTAATAATGATCTATCTATGAAAACAATAAATTATTATAATTCAACACTTGTTCAAATTGCTGAACATTCAAGTGAACGTGAGCAAGCTGCAATTAAAGCAGAGAGAGATGTTGATGACATGAAAATGGCTGAATACATGGAAAGTCACATTGGTGATGAATATGATGGTATAATAGTTACTGTCACTCAATTTGGTTTTTTTGTTCAACTAGATAATTTAGTTGAAGGATTAGTTCATGTTAAAACTTTAAAGGGTGATATGTATAACTATATTCCTGAACTTTTATCACTTGTTGGAAAGAACACTAAGAAAACATATAAGATTGGTGATAAAGTTCATGTTGTATGTACAAATGCATCTAAAGAAAACATGATGATTGATTTTGAACTAAAGGAAGATAAAGATGGAAATATTAAATAAGAAAGCTAGATTTGACTATTTTATATTAGATGAAATAGAAGCTGGTATTGAACTTGTTGGTACTGAGGTAAAATCTGTACGTAAGGGTTCAGTTGATCTAAAAGAAAGTTTTATTTTAATTAAAAATAATGAAGCTATTATGCTTAATGCTTATATTTCTGAATATAATGAAGGAAGTAGTTTTAATCATGATGAAAGAAGAAGTAGAAAACTTCTTTTACATAAAAAAGAAATCTTAAAATTAAAACAAAGGCTTAAAGAAGAAAGACTTGCATTAGTTCCGCTAAAAATGTATTTTAAAGGAAATAAAGTTAAAGTTTTAGTTGGTGTTGCTAAGGGTAAGAAAAACTATGATAAGCGAGAAACTATTAAGGAAAGAGATTTAAAAAGAGAAAACAAGTTATTTAAATAAGGTTTATCTTATGATATACTTAATTTGATAGTTAGGAGTATTTAAAATGGCAAAGAAGAAATTTAGTAAAAAAATTAAACTAGTTGGTATCCTTGTATTAATCGCAGCGCTTGCTGTTGGAGGATTTGTATTATTTGGTGGAGATAAGGCAAAAAAGGTTGTTAAAGAAGCCAAAGAAAAAATTACAAAGAAGAAAAAAGAAGAACCAAAGGTACAAATTGTTAATGAAGATTCAACAAAAAGACCTTTTGCAATTATGATTAACAATTTACATCCAGCAAGACAAATGCATAGTGGACTTCAAGATGCTTACATTATTTATGAAATAATTGTTGAAGGTGGAATCACTAGATACATGGCTATTTTTGAAGGAGACAAAAAAGTAGATGATGCTGACTTTAGAATTGGACCTGTTAGAAGTTCAAGACATTATTTCTTAGATTATGTTTTAGAAAATGATGCTATATATGTTCATAATGGATATAGTCCACAGGCTGGTTCTGATTTTGGAGCTTTAGGTATTGATCGAATTGAAGCTGAAAAACCAAAAACTGGATATAGAGAAAATCCATTAAATCTTTCAAGAGAACATACTTTATTCACTAGTACAAAAATATTAACAGAAAATGGTATTGGTAAGAAAAGAACTGAACTTAAAAAAGATGAAAAAACAGGTAGAACAAGACTGCTTAAGTATAGCGTAAAAGAAGTGGATGTCGCATCTATGGAAGGAGCTATTCCAGCTAATAAAGTAAAAATACCATATTCTAATAGTTATAGAACAAGTTATGAATACGATGCTGAAAATAAAGTTTATAAGAGATTTGTAAACGAAAAAGAACATAAGGACTATAGAACTAAGAATCAATACACATTTAAAAATATTATAACTTATAAAGTTAAGAATAATAATATTTCCTCTCCAGATGGATATAATGGAAGACAAGAGATCCATAATATTGGTTCTGGTGATGGATATTATATTACTGATGGTTATGCAGTACCTATTAAATGGTATAAGGACTCAAGAAAAGATAAGACTATCTATAAATATTTAGATGGAACTGAAATTAGTGTTAATGATGGTAATACATTTATTCAAATTCAACCATCTAGCCGTGAACTTACAATTGAATAAAAAGGTGTGATATAAAATGGAGAAATTACTAGTGTATATGTCTAATCACTATTATATATTTTTGATAATAACAGCTGTTATCGTTATATCACTTGTTGGATATAAGGTAGATGAAAAAAAAGAGAATATAGATTCTCATTTAAAAGAAGCACCTATTCAAAAGGAAGAAGAGGAAAATAAAAAGTAAGCTACTAAAGTTAGCTTACTTTTTTATTTATAAAATGGTGGATAAAATTATTATTCTTTGATATAATGAATAAGCAAAGAATAGGAAGTGTTTTTTATGACATGGTCAATGGTATGGTCAATATTTACTAAAGTTGTAGATATATGTATCGTATGGCTTGTATTTTACTATATTCTTAAAAACATTAAGAATAATACCAAAATGGTATTAATATTTAAAGGTGTAATTTTAATATTATTTTTTAAATTATTAAGTAATATTTTAAATCTATATACAGTAGGAATCTTACTTGAATATGTTGTTCAGTGGGGACCTCTTGCAATTATTGTTATTTTCCAACCTGAAATTAGAAGTGTGCTTGAATCTATTGGTCGTACACAACTTTTAGGTAGACATAAAATATTAACAGTTGATGAAAGAGAACATGTTGTTTTCGAAATAATGAAAGCTGTTGAATATTTAAAAAGAAACAAAATTGGTGCTTTAATTGTTATTGAAAGAGAAGTATCTTTACAAGAATATATTGACCCAGCAACAAAAGTATATGCTGACTTATCTGATGATCTACTTGAAACTATCTTCTTCCCTAATGCTCCACTTCATGATGGTGGTGTAATTATTCAAGGTGATAGAATTACATGTGCTGGTGTTGTATTTAGAACAAGTATGGATTCAACACTTAATAAAAGACTTGGTACAAGACATAGAGCTGCTCTTGGTATTGCAGAAGAATCAGATGCTCTTGCTTTAGTTGTATCTGAAGAAAATGGAAGACTTTCTATTGCTTGTGATGGAGAGCTTAATTACAATTTAACACTAGATGAATTTAGAGCTGCATTAATGGAAGAATTAAGTCCTAAGACTGAAATTTTCTATGAAGCAGATGAAAAAGAAGAAGGTGATAATAATGAATAAGGTTTTAAATATTGTTATCAAATTCTTTAAAGGAATATATAATATTCTCGATAAGATAGTTATTACTCCTGTTAGTAGACTTTTATATAACATTGGTGAAAAAATTAAGGGTAAAAGTTATATTAACAAATTAATTAATAGACCTAAATTCTTAGTTTATGCATCACTAGCTCTAGCTATTATTATGTTTATATTAATTGATAGCAAAGTAATTAATTTAGTTGAAAATGATGCAGAGGTTATTACTAATATACCTGTTACTATTAAATATAATGAGGAAGCATACGTAGTTGAGGGTGTACCTAAAACTGTTGATATGGTTTTAACTGGACGTAAAAGTGACATTTATTTAGCTAAACAACTTGGTGAGCATGAAGTAATTCTTGATTTAACAGATTATGAATCAAGTAGTATGTCTCACAGAGTAAAACTTACTTATACTAAATCTGTATCTTCACTTTCTTATAAGCTAAATCCAGCTTATGTAACAGTAACAATTAAAGATAAGATTTCAACACTTGCAACTGTTAACTATGAACTATTAAACCAAAAGAAATTAAATTCTAAACTTTCAGTTGAAAGTGTTAAACTTGCTAAGTCTGAAGTAGTTATTAAAGGAAGCAAAGAAGTACTTGATGAGGTTGCATCAGTTAAAGCATTAGTTGATTTAAGTAATAGTGATTTTAAAGATGCAGGAACATATGAGGTTGAAAATCTTCCACTTGTTGCATATGATTCAAATGGTAAGATTATGAAAGATGTTGAGATTGTTCCAAATACATTAAATGCAACTGTTAAGCTAGATACTTACAGTGTAACAGTTCCAATAAGTGTACAAACTACTGGTAAACTTGTAACTGGTAAATCAATTTCTAAGATTTTAATTAATAATAATGAGTCTCAAACTATTGAGATATATGGTGATAAAGAAAGTATTAGTAATATTAAATCAGTTCCTGTAACTGTTAATGTTGCTGGTCAAGGTAATAATGATTCTAAATCATATACTGTATCATTATCTAAACCACAAGGTGTTAAATATATGAGCCTTGATATGGCTACTATTTCACTTTCATTTGGCGATGAAAAACAAAAAACTATTGAAATAAGTGCAGAAAACGTTGTTCCAAAGAACTTAGCTTCTGGATTAACAGTTAATGCGACAAGTAAAGATGATATTCAAGTTCAAGTTAAAGGTGTATCATCAGTAATTGATTCTATCAAAGCTGAAGATATTAATGCTTATATTGATTTAAGTAAATATGGAACTGGTGATGCTGAAGTTGAAGTCAAGATTGAAAATAAAGATCCAAGACTTTCATTTGTTGTAAATAATAACATTAAGATTAAGATTACTAATGATTAAAAAAGAAAACAACTAATATCTAGTTGTTTTTCTTTTTTGATTAATTTCATCATCATTATGTTCAATGTTAGTTAATAGTAAACCTATGTTGATAAGTCCACATATACCAACAAGAGAATAGATGACATTTGTTATAGCTCCGTTTTCAGAAAAAATTGTTGAAACAAAATTAAAATCTAAAAATCCAATACAACCCCAGTTAAGAGCTCCAACAATTGTAAAAAATAGCGCTATTTTTTGCAGTGTTATCATATATTTTCCTTTCTATAGTTATTATTTATAGAAAAGTAGAATATATACATTCATATTTTTATAAGTTAATAACTATATTTAATTAGAAAAGGAAAGTGATATTTTGAAGAAGTTTATTATTTTCATTATATCTATTTTTATGCTTACAGCATGTGGTAGTGTAGATGGAGAAAATATTAAAAAAGACTTTACTGATAAGGTAAGTAATCTTGATAGTTACTCTATAGTAGGTAGAATGAAAATTATTAGCGATGAAGAGGTGTTTAATTATAATATTGATGTTAACTTTTTAAAAGATAATAACTATAAAGTTAAGCTTTTAAATGTTTCTAATAATCATGAACAGGTTATTTTAAGAAATTCATCAGGAGTATACGTGATTACTCCAAGCATTAATAAAAGTTATAAATTTGAAAGTTCATGGCCTGATAATTCAAGTCAATCATATCTATTAAAATCGGTACTTAAAGATATTAATTATGACAAAAAATCAAAGGTTACAAAATCTAAGAGTGGTTATATAATTAAAACAAAAGTTAATTATCCAAACAATGAAAATCTTTCATATGAAAAAATATATTTAGATAAAGATGCAAATGTAACTAAAGTAGTTGTATATGATTCGGATAATAAAAAGCGAATAGAAACTATATTTGATAAAATTGATTATAAAACAAACTTAAAAGAAGATAGTTTTAAAATAGATGATTATATTAAAAAAATGGATGAGAATAAAGAAAATAAATGTGAAGGTGAAGATTGTTCAAAAAATACTGCAAATCTTCTTGATGATATAATCTATCCGCTTTATTTACCAAGCAACACATATTTAACGAGTAGTGAAAAAATAGATAGTGAGAATGGAAAAAGAGTTATATTAACATTTGAAGGGGATAAATCGTTTACAATAGTTGAAGAGACTTTAAGTATTCCAAAAGAATTTGAAATAAATCCAGTTTTTGGAGATCCAATACTACTTAATGATACACTAGGTGTAATGGAAGATAACTCTATAAGATGGAATAAAGCTGGAGTTTCTTATTATTTAACAAGTAATACACTGTCAGGTAGTGAAATGGTTAGCGTTGCATCTTCAATGAATGAAGCGAAAAGTGTACTGGGAAGCAAGTAATTGCTTTTCCTTTTTCTTTTTTGTATAATAATTTCTGAGGGTGGAAAGTATGAAACGAGAAAGATATTACACAGAAGAACAAAAAGAAATTCAAAGATTTGTAAAAATATTAGTTAGTTTAATAATAATTATTTTAGGTTTTTATTTATTAACTCAAAAATTAAATAATAAAAGTGTATATAAAAGAACAGATAATAAGGGTTCTATCCAATATAGTTATATATATTTAGGAACTATTCTTAACTTATCTGATTCTGAGTATTATGTCCTTGCAGTTGATAGTCAAGATGTAAATAATACATATTTATTAAATGAGGCATCTATGTATAGACAAAAAACTAATAAAATACCGCTTTATTATGCTGATTTATCATTTGAACTTAATAAGCCATTTAAGGCTAATAGTTCAAATTATAATGAAACTAATATAAATGAATTAAAACTAAAGAAAACGACTCTAATAAGGGTTAAAAACGGTAAAATAGCGCAATTTGTAGAAAAAGATGAAGAAATAGAAAGTTTACTTAAGTAGAAAGTTTTAAACTTTCTTTTTTTTATCTATTATGATACACTTTAAAAGTAGAAGAGTGTGATAATAATGAAATCAAATATTAAACTACATCAGATAATTATATTAATTATTGTTACTGCAATTATATCTGGTCTTGCATCTGGTGTTATTGTTTACTCATCTTTTAATAAGAATGCAGGTATTTCATATAAAACAATTAATAATGATGATGCTTTAAAACAATTTTTAGAGGTATATTCAACTATTAATGATGATTACTATGAAAATATAGATAAAACTAAAATGATTGAGGCTGCAATTGATGGAATGCTTAAGTATTTAGATGATAACTATACTACATATATGACTAAAGATGAATCAAATATGCTTCATGAAACATTAGCTGGTGAGTATCAAGGTATTGGGGTAATAATTGAAAATAGAACAATTAAAAGTGTTTTTGAAAACTCTCCTGCCGAAAAAGCTGGCATTCAAATAGGTGATGAAATAATTAAAGTTAATGATGAAGATGTTACAAGTCTTGACTCATCAGCTATTGCTAATAAAATTAAAACATCTACTGATAAGAATATAACTATTTCAATAAAAAGAAATAATGAAGAAAAAAGGTTAATGCTTGAAATATCAACATTATATATACCTGCAATATCTAAATCTATAATAGATGGAACTAATATTGGTTATCTTGAACTTGCTACTTTTTCATCATCTGTTACTAATCAAGTAAGCGATGCTTTAAAGTATTTTGAAGATAAAAAAATTGATGGTCTTATTATTGACTTAAGAAGTAATACTGGTGGTTTTTTAAGTTCAGCTGAGGGTGTATCTAGTTTGTTTTTAAAGAAAGGTAAAGTTATCTATTCTCTTGAGAGCAAAAATAGTAAAAAAGAAATAAAAGATTTAACTAAATCATCAACTGATTATCCAATAGTTGTTTTAGTTAATGGTTCAACAGCATCTGCTGCAGAAATAGTTGCGGCAGCTTTAAAAGATAGCTATGGAGCAAAGATAGTTGGAACTAAATCATATGGTAAAGGAAAGGTTCAACAAACGATTACTTTATCTGATGGATCAATGGCTAAGTTTACATCAGCTAAATGGCTTAGACCTAATGGAACATGTATTGATACAAAAGGAATAGAACCTGACTATAAGGTTGAACTTGAGTTAAAGAAAGATAATGATGGAAATATTACAGATATTATTGATACACAATTAAATAAAGCTATAGAGTTGTTAAGTAGTTAACAACTCTTTTTTAACTTTATTTGCCCTTTAAATAATTCTTTGTTATAATTTTACCAGGAAGCAGGATCGATTATGAATAATAATATAAAAGTCGGCGATAGACTAACGATCCATTGTTATAAACATAATGGTAAAATAGACCGTATAAGTGATGAGGCAATTGTTCTTGATGTTACTGATGAGATGCTTGTATGTGCGAATGATAGAACAAAGCTTACTGAAAGTGATGGAAGAAGTCATAGAACTAAGGAAACGGCAATTCTGTTTTTCTACCGCCATAGTTGGTTTAATATAATAGGACAATTAAAAAAACATGGATTATTCTTTTATTGTAATATAGCATCTCCATTTATTATTGAGAACAATGCTATTAAATATATTGATTATGATTTAGATTTAAGAGTCTTCCCTGATGGAGGATTTAAGATACTTGATCGTAACGAATATAATTATCATAAAAAGGTAATGAATTATTCCGATGAACTTGATTATATTTTAAAAAAAGAATTATCAAGGTTAATCGAAATAAAGAAGAAAAATGAATTTCCATTTAGTAAAGATATAGTTGCAAAATATTATGATATTTATTTAGATTTACAAAATAATTCAAAAAATTAAAAAATGCTCTTGCATTTTTTTTATTTTGTAGCATAATATATAACTGAGGTTGCAAAAAAGCCTTAAAAATACAAGTAAATATCTAAAAAAAATGCTATTTTACACAAAATGTCGAAAAAATTAAAAAAAATTGAAAAAAAGTGTTGACTTAGGTATTTATAAATGATATATTACTTGTGCGCACCGGAAAAAAGGGCGCGAAATGATCTTTGAAAACTAAGTAAGAAAAGTCAATTTTGAGTAGCTTAGATTAAACTTGAATTTAAGATTTTAAATATAAAATCTTTTTTATTGAGAGTTTGATCCTGGCTCAGGATGAACGCTGGCGGCATGCCTAAGACATGCAAGTCGAACGAGGTGGCCCACAGATTGATATTGAAAATGGAGTGCTTGCACAAAGTCAGATTTATCATGATGTGGATCTTCCACCTAGTGGCAAACGGGTGAGTAACACATGGGTTACCTACCTCTAAGTTGGGGATAACAGTTGGAAACGATTGCTAATACCGAATGTGATCTACGGATTAAAGTTCCCCTTAAAGGAACGCTTAGAGATGGGCCTGTGGCGTATTAGCTAGTTGGTGGGGTAATGGCCTACCAAGGCAACGATGCGTAGCCGAGCTGAGAGGTTAATCGGCCACACTGGGACTGAGACACGGCCCAGACT
Organism: uncultured Erysipelotrichaceae bacterium; assembly: GCA_902786275.1. Classification (GTDB taxonomy): domain Bacteria; phylum Bacillota_I; class Bacilli_A; order RF39; family UBA660; genus RUG13160. Next base: position 21,170 of record CADACC010000015.1, read on the forward strand.
CCTACGGGAGACAGCAGTTAGGAATATTCGTCAATGGGGGAAACCCTGAACGAGCAATGCCGCGTTGGAAAGAATGATAAGATTAGGAAATGATTCTTATTTGACGGTACCATTCAAGAAAGCCACGGCTAACTACGTGCCAGCAGCCGCGGTAATACGTAGGTGGCGAGCGTTATCCGGATTTATTGGGCGTAAAGCGTGCGCAGGCTGTTTATTAAGTCTAGAATAAAAGCCCGAAGCTTAACTTCGGTTCGTTCTAGAAACTGGTAGACTCGAGTGTAGTAGAGGCAAATGGAATTCCTAGTGTAGCGGTAAAATGCGTAGATATTAGGAGGAACACCAGTGGCGAAGGCGATTTGCTGGGCTATTACTGACGCTCATGCACGAAAGCGTGGGGAGCAAATAGGATTAGATACCCTAGTAGTCCACGCCGTAAACGATGAGTACTAAGTGTCGGGT
>CADACC010000016.1 GCA_902786275.1 uncultured Erysipelotrichaceae bacterium
GAAGTAAATGGCAAAATTTTGCGAAAATTGTGGATCTGAATTAAAAGAAGATCAAGATGTATGCTTAGGATGCGGAAAATCTATTAAAAAAGCAGTTAAAAAAGGTGGACATAACGGATACTTTATTTCAACAAGTATTATTATGTTAGTAATTTCATTCTGTTTATTCTGTGCATTCTTCTATGAAGGTGAAGAACCATTAGTATTCTTTGTACCTGCTTTATTTAGTACAGCTGCTGCAATAGTTTGTTTAGCTGGTAAGAAAAATAAAGTAGCTGTTATTGTTTCTGGTGCTCTTTATATTTGTGGAGCTATCGTAAATATTATTGGTATTGAAGATATTTCTATATTTACAATTCTGTCTCTAGTATTTGCCGGAATCAATATCGGTTTTGGATGCAAGATGAAAAAATAGTCCAATTTGGACTTTTTTTTATGCTTGTTAATTTTATTTTATATTGTTTTTTGATATAATTATGAACAAGGTGATACTTATGAAAAAAGTTTTTGTATACATATTCATAATTGTGATAGGAGCTGTCGCTTTTTATTTTGGGTTAACTTTATTAAATAAAGATAAAAAAGAAACTCCAAAAACTGAAGTTAAAGAACCAAAGAAAGAGGAAAAAGTATCTATTCCAACTAAGGAAGAATTTGTTAATGAAGCAATCAAACTTCAAAATACTGCAGAAAGAAAGGGAGAAGATTTAACTTGTAGATGTTATAACGTTAAAGAGTTAGACTCATCATCTCCTCTTAGTGGAAGTATTTTAGTTTATACAGTTGATGATTTGTTTATATCAACTATGTGGTTAAGTAATGGTTACTATATGCTTGATGGTACCGAAAATGCTGCTGTTGGCATCTTGGATGAAACAAGTGATACGGCATCAATTTACTGCGGAGAATCATCAAAAGATGTTACTCCATCACTTTGTGCAAAAAATTATTAATGGGAGATCAAATGATGAAAAAAGTCATGTTTATTTCTAGTACTGGTGGGCATTTTAATGAACTTATGAAACTAGAACCACTATTTAAAAATTATAAGGTAACTGTCGTTACCGAATCATCTAGTAACAAGAAAAAATTAAAAAATGAATATAGAAAATATAATATACATTTTCTTTTAAAAAAGTCTAAATATAAAATCGTTAGTTTATTTAATCTATTTATAAATTGTTTTATTAGTTTATTTTATTTCGTAAAATATAGACCTAAATATATTGTAACTACCGGAGCTCATACAGCTGGCCCAATGTGCTGTATAGGCAAAATATTTAGAAGTAAAATTATTTTCATTGAAACAATGGCTAATATTAATACTCCTACGAAGACTGGTAGAATAATATACAAGTTTGCTGATTTGTTTATTGTGCAGTGGGAAGAAATGTTAAAAGTATATCCTAATGCCGTTTATGGAGGATGGATTATATGATTTTAATTACACTTGGAACTCAAGACAAACAGTTTGTCAGACTATTGAAAGTTATTGATAATGCCATAAGAAGAGGAGAAATTAAAGAAGAGGTTATTGCTCAAGTTGGACATACAGTTTATAAAACAAGTAGATTTAAAATGTATAAATTTATGTCTGAGAAAAGACTAAATGAGTTAATTGATCAAGCAGATTTAATTGTAACTCATGGAGGTATTGGTAATTTAACTACTTCACTTAATGCAAAAAAGAAAATATTTGTTATGCCAAGGTTAAAAATGTATAACGAACATGTTAATGATCATCAAGAACAAATTGTTAATGAATTTGTGAAACTTGGTTATGTAAGAAGAATAGATTCATTTGATGATTTTGTAAAAGAATATAAAAACATTAAGAAGTTTAAACCTAAATTTCCAAAGTTTGATAATACGAAGATGTTAAATATAATTAAAGATTATATTGGATAGGGTGTTTTGGATTGGATAATTACGAATTTGATATTGGAGTTGAAAATCTTCAGTCTATTAATTTTACTGGTGAGTTTTTAATTTCTTCAAAGAAAACTGAAGAAGGCTATTATAAATGTAGTTTTTATGGAAAAAAACCAAATGGTGAGGAAATATTTACTCAAGAGGATTTTTGTGATAACAAACAAATTAGGAAAAGAATAGAAAAGGAATTTTTTGAAACACTTAGTTTTATTATTCAAAATAAATCAGTTTCAGCGGCTATTGCTATGAGCGCTGCAGAATATAATATTTATGAACTAAAGATGAGTAGGAATTCATATTTGATATTTTCTTTATTAGGACTATCATCTTCTATTCCAATATCGTTAGGAGTTAATTATGCATCAACAGAACCTGGAAAAGCTGCAATACTTATAATTGGTGGAGTTATTTGTGCTATTGGTTCTATTAAAATTTTTAAAAATTTTGAGAATAGCTTAAAGAAAATCAAACAAGCGCAAATTATGTATAATGAGTTTTTACTTGACGAAGGTAAGCAATATGTTAGAAAAAAGTAAGACATTGTCTTACTTTTTTGATAAAATAAAGGTGTGGTGATAGATATGAAAAAAAAGAGAGTACTTTTTTGTATTAATGAATTATCAATGAATAGCGTTGGAATTAGTTTTTTAAATTTAATTAATAGACTTGACTATACACAGTATGACGTTGATTTAATTTTTGTAAATTCACAAACTCAACTTATTAATCAAATTCCACGAAATGTAAATATTATATTTTCTCCATATGATAAAACAAAAATTAATTTTATAAATAAAATTAAATTTTTTCATAGATATGATTTGAGTGTAATGTACGATATTGGTGACCCATCACTATGTGAGATAGTAAAGATGTCATCTAAAAACAATTATGTATATTTACATAAAAATTATCCTGGAATTTATCTTGTTAAAGAAAGATATAATGAATTTATTTCATCTCACAAGATTTTAGATTTTAAGGGATATATTTTTCCAAATGAAGCAATCATGAAGAAATTTATTTCTGTTCATCCTGATAAAGAACCAAACAGTGTTGTTTTAGAATATGTCATAGATGATAATCACATTAAAACTATGTCTAAGGCCAGTGTTGGTGTTGATAAGCCTGATAGATGCACTCTGCTTACATTTGTTGGTTCAATAAATGACAGAGCTAAAAACTTTACTCTTATGATTAAGCTAATGGCAGATATTATTAAGGTTAACAACAAAGTAAGATTATGGATTATTGGTGATGGACCTGATTTAGTTAATATAAGAATGATGGTAACACAAAATAATTTAGATGAATATGTTACATTATTTGGATTTAAAAGTAATCCATATCCATATATGGCTTTAGCAGATTATTATTTAAATACATCAGATATATTTGATGCATCTACTTCTTTAATCGAAGCTAGAGTTTTAGAAAAACCTATAATTACTACAAATGTTGATGTAACTGATAAAAACATGCATGTTGTATCATCTGATCCTTCTTTAATTGCTAAGGAAGTTAATAACTTAATTTTAAGTAATACCAGATATGAGGGAACTAATAATTTCTGGCAAGAAAATCAAACTATTTTAAGAAAATTTGATCAATTAATTAAGTAGGTGTCTTATGAAGAAAATATCAATATTGTCTCTTCATTTAGGACATGGTGGAATTGAAAAGGCTGTTACTGATTTAGCAAATAATTTATGTAATAAATATGAAGTAAAAATTGTTTCAGTTTATAAAACATTTGAAACTTTACCATTTCAAGTTGATTCAAGAGTAAAAATTCAATATTTAATGGATGGTGGAATAGCTTTAAAAACTGATATTTATAAAAAGTGTATAAAACAATTTAAGTTTATTAAACTGTTTTCACACTTATTTAAAAATTACAAATTTAATATTTTTAAATTAATTAAAGACGTATATCTAAGTATAGCAATAGTTATAAATAAAAGATTATACGTAAAAAAATACCTTAAAAATTCTAATGATGATGTGATTATTTCTACAAGAGATTATTTGAATAAGTTATTGGGTAAATATGGAAAAACTAACCAAATCAAAATTGGTTGGGAACACAATCATCATAATGGAAATAAGAAGTATTTTAATAAAATATGTAATTCTGTAAAAAAACTTAATTATTTTGTTCTTGTATCTAAAGAACTATTTAAAGATTATGATAATGAGTTACATAATTCTGATTGTAAATGTATTTATATCCCTAACATGATAGATTTCAAAGAAAATACAGAATTATCAAAACTTGATAATAATAATTTAATTAATATTTCAAGATTTAGTTCTGAAAAGGGATTATTTGATTTAATAGATGTTGCTTCTATATTAAAAAAGAATAATGTGGATTTTAAATTAAACATTGTAGGTGATGGATCTTTAAAAGAGTCACTTATTAACTATTCTAAAGAAATGAAAACAGACGATGTTGTTAATTTTTTAGGGTATAAAAATACTGATGAAATTAATAAACTTTTATCAAATGCTTCTTTATATGTTATGACATCATTTACAGAATCCTTCGGAATTGTTCTCCTTGAAGCTTTTTCTCATGGCGTTCCTGCTATAGCGTTTTCATCTGCTCAAGGAGCAAATGAACTTATTAATAATGACGTAGGATTTATCATAAAAGATAGAAATAAAGATGAAATGGCTAAAGTAATTAAGGAATATTTAACTAATAAATCTAAGTTTACAAATAAACAGAATATAATTGTAAAGAAAGCAAAAGAATTTAGTTTTGAAGTTGTAATTAAAAAATGGTGTGATATAATAGACAAATCTTCCTTTTAAAGGGGAAACATCAGGAGGGATTTATAAATGAAAAAGAAAGAACCTGTATTAAAATCATTTATTGGTGATGAACATGAAATCATCGCAACTTATAATGAAAAACAAGTAACACTTGGATTACTTGTTAAAACTAAGGGAGAAAGAAAAAAATCTGAGTATAGTGAATTTGATATACTAGGTCCTGTATTAGTTAATGTTGATACTCATTTTGGATGTGTTTATAATGCTTTATCTGGTGAGAAATATAATGCATTTTCATTATCACCTAGATATTCAGATGAAACAAGTGTTAAGGTAAATAAAATTACAACTGATTTAGCAAAGTGGTTCTTAGATTTACCTGAAGATGTTGGTGTTATAAGTTATACAGAATACTATAAATCTGAACTTGTTCAAGAAACAAAAAAATATATGGAAGAAAATGAAATTCCATATACATTAGATAACGTATACTTAGTTTCAAGTAGATTAAAATTTCAAAAAATCCAAGAGCTAGTTGCAAGTTATAAACAAGAAAGTTTATCTAATCAATCAGTAAGAGTAAAAACAGAAGAAAATTAATTCTTCTGTTTTTTTATTGTTTAAAGTATTTAAAATCTATTCTTAGGTCACAATCAAGTCCTGATGAATACGAAGTGTTACCTATAATTTTTTCTAAATCATCTAAAGTTATTTTATCATTAAAATAATCATTACATTTTTTTACCATAGTTATAACTTTATCATAAGCAATATTGTATAAATCTATAAATGATTCATTATGCTTATCACCTGTAACTGGATGAATCCATGTACTATGATCAAGATTTAGTATTTCAGGTTTTATTTTTGATACATGATGCGAATATGTATATGCTTTAAATAATTTAAAAGGTGTAACTATATCAAATAATTTGTATAATGCTTTTTTTATTTCAAATCTGTCATACATTAAATATTTATAAATGTAATGAGACTGATTGTAAGACTTATTATATATATAACCTAAGTTATCTACGTTAAAAGTTTCTTTAAAAGTATAATTCATCGTTTTTATTAATTTATTAGAAAATTTAGTTTTAGGAATAATATCTTTAGCTAGTTTATATTTATAATATTTATCATCATGATCATTATAATAATATATTGCATCAAGCATTATTTCGTTTATTGCATGATAGCCCATATATTTTTTAGTGTTCTTAATATCTCTTTTTGTAAATCTTCCTGATATATAATGAATATATGGATGACATGTAGAATCAAGAGCATAATGAGTTAAAGAACCATATAAGTATCCAAGGTTCTCATCGTCATATAGTTTATTTTCTTTTATATATGAAATCATATTTTTAAAATATTTCCATACTTTATGGGTATGAGCTTTATGACCTAGTTTACGATATTTTTTCCCACTTTTTAATGATAAAAAGTTGTAGTAAAAAAGATTATCAAAACTTTGAGCAAATATTAAATAATATGTATCATTATTTATAGATTTATTATTTTTAGTATTTATTTTTTTTAAAACATCTTTTGCAAAATAATTGTGTGTATATATTGATGGCATAAAAAATCACCTTGTGTGTATTATATCATAAATAAATGTACTCATTTAATATTAATTTAACATATGTTGTGATATAATTACACATAAGAATAGGTGATACAAAGTGGGAAAGAAAATATTCAAAACAATAGATGAACAAATTGATATTTTAGAACATAAAGGTATATCTTTTGAAGATTTTCCAAATGCTAGCGATGTTTTAGTTCGTGAAAACTATTTCTTTTTAAATGGATATAGACATTTATTTTTAAAATCTCAAAATGACAGTTCTTTTATTGAAGGAACAAAGTTTTCTGAGTTATATGGATTATTTTCTTTTGATAGACAATTAAGAAATATTTTGTTTAAAAATATTTTGATTGTAGAGAATAATATTAAAAGTATTTTTTCATATGTAATATCAAAAAATCATGGTTATAAAGAATCTTCTTATTTAGATGTATCAATATTTACTAAAGACCCACATAAAATTAGACAGATAAACGATTTAATTCGTAAGATGAAAAGGCAAATTAGAGTTAATGGAAAACAACATAATGCTACAAAGCATTATATCCAAAATTATGGTTATTTGCCTTTATGGATAGTTGTAAAAGTTTTATCTTTTGGTATTGTTAGTGAAGTATATAGTATTTTAACAAGAGAAGATCAAGAAGAAATAGCTTCATATTTTGGTGTCACAGTTGAAAATCTACTTGTTTATTTGCCTATTTTAAGTAATTATCGTAACTTATGTGCTCATGAGGATATTTGTTATGAACATAAAAGTTTAACTTATATTTATCCGACAAAATATCACTCAATGCTTCAAATACCTAAAGAAGATGGGGAATACATTTATGGTTTAAATGATATGTTTTCTTTAATTATCATTTTAAAAGAAGTATTAAGACAAGAAGATTTTACTCTTCTAATGCACGAACTAACATATGAACTTGACGTTCTTGATGGTAAACTTGAAGTTATTTCACTATCTAAAGTACTTGATAGAATGGGATTTCCACCAAACTATAATGAAATAGTGAGGTTATAACATATGAAACAATTAATTAAATATTTATTTATTGGACTATTTGGACTTGTCTTAGGTTTAGGATTAATGTACTTTTTGTTTAGTAAGAATTTCAACGTTATAACAAAAACTATTACTAAAAATGAAAAAAGTGTAACTATTGAAGAAAAAGGAATTAGCTCGTCTGTTGAAAAAATATATGACTCTGTTGTAACTGTTTCTACTTATCAAAACTCAAAACCATATGCAAGTGGAACTGGATTTGTATATAAGAATAAAGATGGAGTAGCTTATATCTTAACAAATGCTCATGTTATTAAAAATGCTGAGGAAGTTTATGTATCATTTACAAATGGTTCTGTTGAAAAATCTAAGATTATTGGAAGTATTTCTTGGTCAGATATAGCTGTAGTATCTGTTGATAGTGATAAAATTATTTCTGTTGCAGAAATCGGAAGTAGTGAAAAAACTAAAGTTGGTGATACTGTATTTACTGTTGGTGCTCCTTTAGGTGATTCATATTCTTGGTCTGTAACAAGAGGTATACTATCTGGTAAAGATAGGATGGTTGAAGTTTCAACAAGCGATAGTTTATATAAAACGAATGATACTTTAATGATGAATGTTATTCAAACTGATGCAGCAATAAATTCTGGTAATTCTGGAGGACCTCTTGCTAATTCAAATGGTGAAGTTATAGGTATTACATCTATGAAACTTGCTCAAACAGGTGTTGAAGGAATGGGATTTGCTATTCCAATTGAAACAGCTATAAAGTATGCTGATAAGATTATTAATAATGAGAAAATAGATGTTCCTTATATTGGACTTTCTCTTATTAGTTTAAGTGATGCTTATTATTATCGTGAATATAGAAATATAATTGAAAATTCTAAGCAAACTAATGGCGTAATGATAACATTTGTTGATAGTAATTCACCAGCAAAGGCATCTGGTCTACAAGTTGGTGATATTATTACTAAAATAAATGATGAGAAATGTTCATCACTAGCTTACTTTAGATATCATTTATATAATAGTGAAATTGGAAATAAATTAAAAATAACTTATGTAAGGGATGGAAAAGAGTTAACAGCAAATGTTAAACTTACAGCAAGGAGTGCTTAATTGAACTTTGCTTCTTAATGTGTTATTCTAATTATGGTAGGTGAATTGATATGAATTTAGATGGTAAAAAAAGAATAATTATTATTGCATCTGTTTTACTAGTTGTTTTAGTTGTTGGTTTAATAATATTTATTAATAAATCAAATAGAGAAGAGAAACAAAAAAACAAAGAAAATAATTATACTTTATTGTTTCAATATGTAAATAAAGAAACAAAAGATGTAGAACAAGATATGCAATTTATATTTAAAGATGGTAAGTTAAATAAAATTAAACTAACTATGTATTTTATTGAAGACAATATAACAAAGTTAATTGCTGATGAATATAAAAATGATGGATCATTTAAAAATGTTACTTATACTAAAAACTCAGTAACTTTAGAGTATACTAGTGCAATGATGAAAGAGTATAGCGGATTAAGTAAAGATGAACTTATTACTTTAGTAGAAGGTCAAGGGTATAAATATATTAAATAAAAAAGAAAAGTACATACTTTTCTTTTTTTTATCAAAAAAAATAATATTTCATATATTATTTTAGGTGATATTCATGAATGAAAGAACTACTAAAAAAGTTATTATAGATGCTGGACATGGTGGATCCGATCCTGGGACAAGTAGAAACGGAATTGTTGAAAAGGATTATAATTTATTAATTAGTAAATATATTAACAAAAGACTAAATGAATTAGGTATTGATAACAAAATGGTAAGAACTACAGACGAAACATTATCTCCATCTGATAGAGTAAAGAGAATAAAAAGTTTGTACGAGCCAGGAAATAATGTTATTCTTATATCTAATCATTTAAATTCTGGTGGCGGAGATGGAGCTGAAATAATATATGCTCTTAGAAATAATGATAAATTATCTAAATTAATAGAAAGTAATATGATTAAAGCTGGTCAAAATGTTAGAAAATACTATCAAAGAAGGTTACCAAGTAATCCATCAAAAGATTATTATTTTATTATAAGGGATACTGCTAACAATGAATCTATTTTAATGGAGTATGCATTTGTTGATTCATCTTAAATATACAGAACCATCTACTTTAAATACTAATGTTTATACTGTACAAAAGGGTGATTCTTTATGGAGTATTTCTAAAAAATTCAATATATCTGTTGATAAATTAAAAGATATTAACAATTTAAGTTCAAATTTAATCACGGTAGGTCAAAAATTAAAAGTATCAGATGATAACTTAATTAATAATAATGAATTTATATATACTGTAAAAAAAGGTGATACTCTTTGGGATATTGCTAATACTTATAAGACTACTGTTAATAAGATTAAAGATATAAATAATCTATCATCAAATAATTTACAGATAGGGCAAAAGCTTTATATTCCTAATGTAAGTAATCCTACATATTATACTGTTGTTAAGGGAGATACTCTTTATAGTATTTCAAGAAAGTTTGGAGTAAGTGTATCAGATTTAATTGAACTTAATAATTTGAAGACGAATGTCTTACAGATAGGTCAGAAATTAATAATAAAAAAATAACCATTTTGATTAATGGTTATTTTTAATATATTGAGCTACATACACCAGGATCTGGTTTATAAAAGCAATGGTTTTTATATCTACCTGCTAGTTTTTGACTATACCACGTATCTTTACAAGATGAACCTTTGGATGGTGCATAAAACCACAGTGCATTAGTTGCTGGATAATAGTACTCTCCATTTAATATTCTTTTTGCAAGTTCTTTTTCATACGATGTTGCGGAACCTTGAAATAAAGAAGAATTAACTCCTGTAAATTGATTCTTTTGATATATAGCATCGTATACTGATCTTATGTTTTTAAATGTTAAACAATTGGCAAGAATTCTATTTATTATGACATTTCCTACCATAAGCATTCCAAGGTCACCCTCATTTAAAGCTTCCGCTCTCATTATTCTTGCGAGCATATCAATATCATTATCTGTGTAACTTATAATCATATAATCACCAGTATATTATATGAAATTACTTGATATAAAGATAAATGTTATGCTATAATTTATTTGCCTTACAGGGGATTAGTTAAATGGTATAATAATGGTCTCCAAAACCACTGTTGCGAGTTCGATTCTTGCATCCCCTGCCATTTGAAAATCAAAGTAGCCTAGCTACTTTTTTTCATGGTATAATGTTTATATGAGGTGAATTATATGAATAATTATATAATATTACATGGTAGTTTCGGTTCAAAAGACGGCAACTGGTTTCCATGGCTTAAGAAAGAATTAGAAAGTAGAAATTATAAAGTTGATGTACCACAAATGCCAGTAGGAGTTGGTAACCAAAATTATGATAATTGGGAGAAAGAATTAAATAAACTATCAGCAAACGAAAATACGACAATAATTGCTCATAGTATCGCCCCAGTATTTGTATGTAAGTATTTAATTAATAATAAAATTAAAGTCAAAAAATTAATATTTGTGTGTGGCTTTAATAACTATTTAGGAATAGATCCAGACTTTGATGCTGTTAACGAGACAATGTTTTTAAATAATCTAGATGATATCAAAAAATATTGTAATAATATTATTTGCTTTTATTCTGATAATGATCCATATGTTAAATTTGAAGTTGAAAAAGATTTTGCTAATTTAGTTTCTAATGAACAACATATTATAAAAAATGGTGGACATATTAATGCTGAAAGTGGTTATACAGAATTTAAAGAAATATTGGAAGTGTTATAAAGTTTTAAACCCCTATGATTATCGTGCCATTTAGCACATATTACTCTAACTATTTATAGTTGGAGTTTTTTTATTATTTATTTTCAATTATAGTTATGTATGTTAAAATATATAACTAATTATTAAAAGTGAGTGGTACTATGAAAATATTTTTGATAAGACATGGTGAATCAATGCAAAACACAAAAGAAAACTATAGCGTTGGTTTACCAGATCATAAAGTATATTTAACAGAAAAAGGGAAAGAAGAAGCAAGACTTGCTGGAGAATTCTTACAAAAGTATATTGCTGATAACAATATTGATTTATCTAATTCAGTAATGTGGGTAAGCCCTTATACTAGAACTAGAGAAACAGCAAGTATTATTAATAGCATTTTAAATATTAAAAAAGTTAAAGAAGATGTTACACTTATTGAGCAACAATATGGATTATTTAGTGATAAGGAAATTGAAAAGATTAAATCATTATATCCGGATCAATTTACCTATTATGATAATTATTATCAAAATGAAGGTAAATTCTATGCTAAACTTCCACAAGGTGAAAGCCCATTTGATGTTGCTTTAAGAACAAAACAATTTTTAAATACAATATATAGAGATAAAGAAGATGTTCTTTTTGTAGTATCACATGGTACAACAATTAAAACTATAATTATGAATTTTTTTCATTATTCACCAGAGTGGTATAGTAGTGAATTAACACCTGGAAATTGTTCCATTAGATTAATTGATTCAAATGAACGAGGAAATAGTGAATGCTATATATATAATGCTCCTGAAGGTAGAATTAAAAAATAATAATGTATATTATAACTTATCAAGCACTCTATAATATAAAAAACACTAACTGTTTAGTTAGTGTTTTTTGTTTATTATTATCATCATGATAGATGCTGCAATTAAAAGAAGCCCTCCTAATAACATAAATATGTTTTCTTGTGTGCATAAATATGTTATATAACTTGCAGCTGATAGTCCATATACAATTGATGCTATAAGTCTTTCTTTATTCATTACAATATTCCTTTCATATATTTCTAAAAATATAAAATATTACATAATTTTATTTCAATAATATTATATCATGTATTTATTTGCTTTTTAAATATGTTTATGCTAGTATATTATCCCATCAAGAAAAGGGGATAATTTTATGCCTAAAATGAATGAAAAAGGTTTAAGACAATTACTTAAAGAATACGAAAACAAAGATGTTGATCAAGATTTTATCTATGATTCTTTTGATGTGATTAAATCTGGATTACCTGAACTAGAAGGTGTATTAAAAGATGTATTTGTTATGGGTAATGGTAAAAGACATGAATTAGGAAGTTACGATTTAGAAACAGGTAATGTTGTAATATATTTAGATGAAATATTGAACTCTGCAGATGTTCCTGATTTTTTTAAACCTGTATTAACCCTTGAAACTATAAGGCATGAGATAGAACATTCACGAAATTATAGTACATATTTAAGTTATTTAAATGGTAAACACAATATTGAAGCATGCATTCTTACAAACTGCTTTGAAGTAAATGAGGAAACTGGAAAAGTATATTCTAATGATTCAGTTTTTGGTACGGATCATGTACGTTATATATGTAGTCCTGACGAAAGAATTTCTGACATTCGAGCATGGAACTTTTTATTTAAACTTATGCGTTATGAAAACATTGATGACGTTATGTCACAAATGATAAGATTTTCATTGTTTAATGCAAATTTAAGAGGTTATAAGGATAATGGGTGTTACCTTGACCCTCCTACTTATAATTATTTACTAAATAAGCAAATGTATATTGATTTTTTTACATTAAAACAATATGCAGATAAGAATAAAATTCCGCTAGATAAAAGATTTCTTTTAGGACTTCCTATTCGATATGGAGAAGTTTTTGAAAAAGCTGGCAAATGTAGAGTAAAAGTTCCTGAATTGTAATATAAACACTAATTTATTATTAGTGTTTTTTTATTTGTAACATGAATTTATGATATTCTGTGATATACTATCAGTAGGTGATTGATATGAATTTTGGTAATATTAACTTAAATTTATATAAGACATTTTACGAAGTATCTAAGTATGGAAGTTTTTCTAAAACTGCAGAAATGACATATTCTACACAATCTGCTATTTCAAAAGCAATAATGAAGCTTGAAGAAGAGTTAGAAACTAAACTATTTTATAGAAAGTCAAATGGTGTAGAATTAACCGATAAGGGAAGAGAATTACTATATTATGTTGAGAAATCTTATGGTAATTTACAAACTGCTGAAAGAATGATGTTAGAAACAGAGAATCTTGAAAGAGGTAAACTTAAGATTGGCCTTCCATCTTACGTTGCATCATTTTATTTTACAGATAAAATAAAAGAATTTAATCATAAATATCCAAATATCGAAATAACACTAATGAATGGGTCAACGAAGTATTTAATAGATTTACTTGATAAACATCAAATTGATTTTGTTATTGATTCACTTCCGGTTCCAACAAATAATCAAGATTTAACAATTATTAAACTTTATTATGTTAAGTATTCATTTGTTTGTCGAAAAGACAAATACGATTTATATAAAAATATAAAATCTGTGAAAGACTTAGAAAATGTACCTTTAATATTACCTGTTCCTGGTACACAGTATCGAAAAGATATCGATGAGATATTTGTTAAGTGTGGAATTGAACCTAAAAAGAAAATTAATATTCACACAAGTGAAGGCATACTAAATGGTGTAAAAAATGACATGGGAGTTGGATATATATTAAGAGATCTTGTTAAGGATAATGATGAGTACAAGTATATTGATGTTGAAGAAGAACTCCCAGGTTGTCAAATAATCATGGTTGTAGATAAAACAGCTTTATCAACTGTTCCAAGAAAATTTATCGATGAATTTATGAAAATTGAAATAAAATAGATATTCCTTGAAGGAATATCTTTTATTCTTATTATTCGTTTTTCAAATGATTGTATCTATTCTATAATGAAATCGTGAAGCAAATATAGCGCTGTTTTTAATTCACAACAGTATTTACATTTTTTGTAATTAGAAAGGAATTAAAAATGGAAAATTTTGATATACCTAAAGAATATTTAGGTAATTACAGAAAAGATACATTATCTGTAATAGAAGCTGGTATGTTATGTGCGGTAGCACAAGCATCAAAAAGTAAGGATCCATCAACTCAAGTAGGTGCTTGTTTAATTGATGAATCAGGAAATATTGTGTCTTCTGGATGCAATAGCGCTCCAAGTGGATGGCCTAACAGTAAATTTCCTTGGGAAAGGGATGTAAAAAAATTAGGAGAAGAAAATACTAAATATAAATATGTAGTTCATGCTGAAGCTAATTGTTTAAATAATATTAGGTTTAGTAAAAATGATTTGAGTAATATGACTCTAGTTGTAACTTTATTTCCATGTTGTGAGTGTGCTAAGAAAATTATTCAAGCTGGAATTAAACAAATAGTATACTTAGATGATTTTTATAGTGACTCTAAAGATACAGTATGTTCAAAATTTATGTTATCAAAGTGTGGTGTAAAATGTGTTGCATTTAGAGATATTTCTGATATATTATCTTGTAACATAAATTTAGATGAAAAAGAAAAAATAGATGTAAAAAAAAGAACTAGGGGGTAGTTAATATGATTCATGTATGTGAAAAGGTTCCAAAGACACAAGATTGCCCATATGGTATTAGAAAAGTAGAAGAAACAAATATATTTGAGAAACCATGTGTAGTCACTTTGATTGCAGTACCTAATCATTTAAAAGATATAAATGGTTCACTAAGATGTGTTGCTAATATGGTTAACCCAAATATAGATAATGAAGTTAACCCTAACAGACGTATATTTGGTTTAGGTTATGGCAACTTTGATAGTAAATCTAGTTCATTTTCTGGGAGAATTCTTTATCCAGATGAAATAGATGAATTTGTTGAAACTTATATGAAAAATATGTTTGTTGAGGAAGAAAAGAAAATAAATGTATATGAAGCTATGAGAAGAATGAGAAATATTACCTTTCTTACATATTGTAACGCTGATACTAATATTTTAAGAATACAAAATAGTATGAGAGAATTTCTTGAAAAATATGGTTACTCTAACGATGAAATTGATTTAATTTTTTGCCAAATGTGCGTTGTGACTATTTCATCAAGAAATTTAACAAAAATTGATAGTAAAACTGTTTTATTTAACTTTGCTGATGTTTCTGATACAATCGCTGTTGATAGTCAAGAAATGAGATCAAAGTTAAGAAATGGTATATCATGGGGATATGATGGTGTTAAGTTTGCAAATTTTGGAACATTTATTTCTTGTGTTACATATGGCAACGATGATCATGCCTTATATAGATATATGGATCAAAATGATAATCTGGGTAAGCTTATATCAACAGTTTTAAATACTTCACTTGATAACGCTTTACTAAATTGTAATAGTGACACCCTTAATCCCATAACATATGAAAAAATAGGTAATGCTCTTGAATCTACTTTAAAAGATATTCATAAAGATAAACAAAGAGTAAAGAACGCTAACAATTAGGTTAGCGTTCTTTTTTTTATGCTATAATAATAACGATAATAAGAGGTATGTTTATGAATTTGATAATAGCTTACATTTTATGTGTTATTGGTAGTCTTTTTAGTGTTTTATCTGATAAAAGTAATAATGGTGGAAAGATTCTTATTTATAATGGAATAGCTAATGTTTTTTGTGGATTTCACTATTTTCTTTTAGGAGGTATATCTGGCGGTATTACATCTTTTGCTGCTATTGTAAGAAATATTACCTTTCATAAATATAAAGGTAAAATACCTCTACAGATGATCCTTGGTTACTTTGTCTTTTTAATACTTGTAAGTTATACCTCTGTTACATCTTTTCTAACATTTATCCCAGTATCACTTGTTATTATTTATACAATAGGCCTATGCTGTAATGATAAAAATATTTTAAAAGCATGTATTTTATTAACTTCTTTTTTGGAAATTATATACGATATTAAATATAAGGCATACGTTGCTATAGGTGTATGTATCATAAATATTATACTTGTTACTATAAGTATAATGAAAATTGATAGATGTGATAATAAACTTGAAAATAATTAAATATATTATATAATGTAAAGGCAGGCAAATTTAATGATTATATTACTCTTATCTATAATATAATTATTTTAGAGAGGTGTGAGAGTATGACAGCTAAAGTTGAAAGAAGATTAGCTAAAGTTATGAAAAATAAAGAATATTTTTCTTGTATACAAGATTTGATTGAATCTGATCCAGTTAAACTAATGGATACTTTTATTCAACATGGTCATACTACAACTTTAGAACACTGTATTAATGTTTCTTATTTAAGCTATAAAGTAGCTAAGTTTTTTAAGTTAGATTATAAGTCTGCTGCAAGAGCTGGACTTTTACATGATATGTTTTTATATGACTGGCATAAACAACCAAAAGATGATCGTTTTTTAGATCAACATGGATTTTCTCATCCAAAAAAGGCTTTAAATAACGCTTTAAAATATTTTGAGTTAAACAATAAAGAAAAAGATATTATTGAAAAGCATATGTGGCCTTTAACACTTAGAAAAGTTCCTAAGTATAAAGAGTCATTCTTAGTATCATTTATTGATAAATATACATCTAGTTGTGAGACAGTTGTGCCAGTTGCACAAAAAGCAGGTAATTATGCACTTTTATTAATTACGATATTTCAAGGCGTTTTTCATTAATAAATAATTTACTTTTTAAATTTATAATGCTATAATTTCAAAGCAAGGAGTGAAAGTATGAAAGTAATTAAGAAAAACCTACCAGAAGGTGTTAAGAAACAATTTGGTAAAGTTAAAGGTGTAAAAGTTAAATTTATTCAAAAAGACGTTAAAAAGAAAACAAAATAAAAAGATTTCAGTTTTGAAATCTTTTTTCTTTTCTTAGAATATTTCTAGTGTTATAATTATTGTGGAAGGAATATGAAATATGTGGGTTGTAACTAGAAATAAAGAAAAAGTACTTAATTGCTATTCATTTAATGTAATGAGAAACTATGGTCAAAAAGGATTTAAGTATGCTATAGTTGGTGAATATGCTCATAATTTCTGGGGAGGAATAAGTGAAATTTTATCACTTTATCCAACTAAGGAAGATGCACTTAAGGACTTAGAAAAATTAAATAAAAGTTTAATGAAAGGAGAAAATTTATTTAAGTTTTAACTATGAAAAAGATGATGAAAGAATTCAAAGAATTTATCAGTAAAGGTAATGTTCTTGATTTAGCTGTAGGTGTTGTAATTGGTGGAGCTTTTGGAAAAATTGTTACTTCACTTGTTGATAATATTATAATGCCTCTTGTTGGACTTGTTTGTGGTGGAGTTAATTTTGCTGGACTTCATTTTCAAGTTAAAGACGCTGTAATTTATTATGGTGCATTTCTTCAAAATGTAGTTGATTTCTTAATTGTTGCATTCTGCATATTTATATTTATTAAATTTGTTAATAAATTAAATAGAAAGAAAGCTAAAGAAGAAGAAAAAGTTGAAGCTCCTAAAAAGAGTGAAGAAGTTATACTACTTGAACAAATTAGAGATGAATTAAAAAAGAGAAAATAATCTCTTTTTTATTTAATAAAATATTATAGGTGATAGATATGTTTTTCGAAATAATTAAGAGTATTATATTTGGTATTGTAGAAGGTGTTACTGAGTGGCTTCCTATTAGTAGTACAGGACATATGATACTACTAAATAATTTTTTAAAGTTAGATGTTTCAAAAGATTTTTGGAGTGTGTATCTTGTTGTAATACAATTAGGGGCTATTTTAGCTGTATGTACAGTGTATTTTAAAAAACTAAACTTTTTATTATATAGAAAAGATAAAGTTAAATTTAATAATTCAATTAATCTATGGAAAAAGATCATTGTTGGATGTTTACCAGCAGCTGTATTTGGATTTTTATTAGATGATTTCTTAGATGCTCACTTTTATAATTTCCCAACAGTTGCATTAATGCTTATTTTATATGGTATTTTATTTATTATTGTCGAAAACCATTTTGTTAAAGATAATCCAAAATGTACAAATATAAACAATTTAACTTATAAGTTGGCTCTTTACATTGGTTTGTTTCAAGTATTAGCTTTAATTCCAGGAACTAGTAGAAGCGGAGCAACAATAATTGGAGCTTTAATTTTGGGTACTAATAGAAGCGTAGCTGCTGAATTTACTTTTTATTTAGCAATACCTGTAATGCTTGGAGCTAGTTTATTAAAAATAGTTAAGTTTGGTTTTGCTTTTACTTTTTCTGAAAGTATTTTACTTCTTATCGGTATGTTTGTTGCATATATAGTATCAATTATAATAATTAAGTTCTTGCTTAGATATGTTAAAAAGCATGACTTTAAAGTATTTGGTTGGTATAGAATAGTACTTGGAATTATTCTTATTATTTATTACTTATTAGCTATCAGATAATCTTATCTGATAGTTTTTTTGCATTTTTTTAATTATGTGATATAATGGAAACATAAGTTACCATAGGGGAGGGTTTTAAATGGCAAGCATAGTAACACTAACTAAAGATGATGTAGTTTTAAAAGCGAAGGACATAGTTGCAAGAGATGGCTGGGAATCGCTTAATGCAAGAGGACTAGCTAAAGAACTAAATATGTCTACTAAACCTTTATATCGTATGTTTGAAGGTATGGATGAAGTTAAATCTTTAGTTTATGAAAATATATATAAATTTTATGATGAGTTTGTAACTAGCAGAATAGATAAAGATAAAGCTTTAATTACATTATGTGTTGCTTATGTAGAGTTTGCACAAGAGCATAAAAATTTATTTAAAACACTATTTTTATCAAATAACTTAAGTTGGAAATCAATTGATTCTGTGCTTGATGAAAAGTGGAATCAATCAACAATTGTTAACTTAGTTAATAAACATGGTTTTACATTTGATGGAGCTAAAACATTGTTTATGCATTTATGGCTATATTCAAATGGTCTTGCTACACTTTTAGCAACAAATGAAATTCATTTAGATAGTAAAGATATTATTAAAAGAATAGTAACTGTATATAAAGATATTGTTAAATAATTTATTTAACAATATTTTTTTACGTGTTATAATATTTTTATGGGAGGATTTATGAAAAGTTTATATAAGTATATTTTAGTTTTAGTAGCTGTTTTTTCACTTTGCTTAATTACTGTTGATGCAAAAACAACAAAATCAAATGACAAATCTACTAAAACAGAAACAAAAGAAACTTCTAAGCAAGAAGAAGTTAAAGAAAATGATGTAAAAGAAAAAAAGAAAGTTACATTATATTTATTTAGAAGATCAGGTTGTCCACACTGTGCCGAAGAAATGGAATTTCTTGATAAAATTGTTCCAGATTATAAGGATAAACTTAATATAGTTGTATACGATGTATCTGTTAAAGAAAACCAAGAATTAATTCAAGCTGTTGTTGATGAACTTCAAATATCTGTTCAAGGAGTACCATTTAATATAATTGGTTCTAAAACTCAAGAAGGATATGCTGCAGTCTTAGATGATACTTTTAAACAAATGATTGAAACAGCTTATGAAGAACAACCTGAAGATTTAGTTGCTAGTGTTATTGAAAAAAATAAACTAAGTAATACTAAACCAACTGATTTATATGAAGCAATGGATGAAGAAGGACTTGAATATACTTCTAAGAAGGGCTCTAAAGCTAAATTAGAAAATATTATTTTTATTGCTGTATTTAGTATTGCTGTTATTGGTCTTGGATCATTAATATATTTTTCAAGAAAAAAATAGCAAAATAAAAACGTTTCAAATGAAACGTTTTTTTATGCTATTAATTAAAGAAATAATTATATAGATCTATTGTTGAGCTTGCAATTAGGAAAGCACCAACAACTACTAGAATTATATTTGATACAAGTACACAGTACATACCAGCACCAATTAATATAATTGAAAGTACTAGTAATGGAACAAATTTATCTCTTACTTTAAATGATAAAGCAAGTTTGCTAAGTCCATTAATTATTAACCAGAATCCAATAATCATTCTAAGTGTTACTTCAATAGTTCCACCTAAAATAAATAGTAGAACACCAAGAACTGTTGCATATACTCCTAAACTCATATTTCCTTCTTGTTTAGTAATATATTTACCAAACAGATTATAAAGACCAATTACTAAAGCAATTCCACCAATAATATAACATGTATAAACTACAACACTTTTATCATTTGTTAGAAGCATACATCCTAAAATTAATGTTAGGAAACTTAGTAAAAGTGGTGATTTTTTCTTTTTTTCTGGATTAATTATTAATTCATTTTTCATAAAATACCTCTTTTCTCTAATATTATACCTGTAAATTAACATAATAATCAAGTAGTGTTTTAAAAATAACTGTGTTATAATGTACACATATAATTGGGTGATTAATATGAATAAAAAGGAGTTTATTAAATTTTTAGAAGAAAAATTATTCTATCTTGTTGAACCTGAAAGAGAAAAAGAAATAAATAAGTATTCTGATGTTATAGATAGCTATGTTAACATGGGGCAAAGTGAAGAAGTTGCTTTATCATCACTTGGTAATCCTGAAGATTTAGTAAAAGCTATTTATTTATCACACGGTTTAGATTATAAAAAAGTAGTTGAACAAAAATCATCTTTAAAAGGGTTTAAAGGAGCTATTAAGAACTTTGGTAAAATAATGGCTGGATTTGATAAGAAAAAAGCTAGAAATTCAATATTATATGTTTTATATTTACTTGTGTTTGTAGTATTACTTAAAATTGCATTTATATTTGTAAGAGATAATGGTGCTAATTTCTTTGGTGAAATATTTACAAACGAGATATTTGATAAAATATATTATGCATTTTTTGAAGTTGCATATTATATAACTGCAGTTATTGTATTTATAAAAATGTTTACAAAGAAATTTAATTCTTAATATAAATAATTAGACTATATATCTAATATATAGTCTTTTTTCTTGCATATTTTTAAGATTTGAGTTATTATCATTTGGTATTTGATTGGAGTTGTCTAATTATGGAAAAGATTATTAATATTGCTGTAGTTGCACACGTTGATGCTGGTAAAAGTACATTAGTTGATGCTTTACTTGAACAAAATGGTGTATTTTCTGAAAGAGAAGAAGTAGTAGACTGTGTAATGGATAGTAATGATATTGAAAGAGAAAGAGGAATTACTATCTATTCTAAAAACTGTGCAATTAGATATAAAGATTATAAAATTAATATTGTTGATACACCAGGTCATGCTGACTTTTCTAGTGAAGTTGAAAGAGTTATTAGAACTGTTGATACTGTTGTTTTATTAGTTGATTCAGCTGAAGGACCTATGCCTCAAACAAGATTTGTTTTAAAGAAAGCTTTAGAACAAAATTTAAAGCCAATATTATTTATTAATAAAATAGATAAAAAAGATGCAAGACCTCAAGAAGTTGTTGATATGACTTTTGATTTATTCTTAGAGCTTAATGCGACTGATGAACAATTGGATTTTCCAATAATATATGGTGTAGCCAGAGATGGTATTGCTAAACTTTCAATGGATGATGAATCAAATGATATTTCTCCTTTACTTGAAACAATTATTAGCAGAGTTGAACCTTTTAAGGGAGATGAAAATGAAGATCTACAACTTCAAATATCAGCTTTAGACTATGATGAATATATTGGAAGAATTGGTATTGGTAGAGTAAATAAAGGAAAAATCAAAAATGGTGAAACAGTAACACTTGTTACTAATGATGGAAAAGTTCAATCATTTAAGATTACAAAATTATTTGTTAATGAAGGAATAAAAAGAGTTGAAAAAGATGTTGCTTATTATGGTGACATAGTAGCTGTTGCTGGATGCTCAACTATTTCTATTGGTGATACTATTTGTGAAAATGGAAAACCTAATCCACTTCCACCAATACATATAGAAAAACCAACACTTTCTATGAACTTTTTAGTTAATAGTTCTCCATTTGCTGGAAAAAGTGGTAAATATTTAACTAATAGACATATTAAGGAAAGACTTGATAAAGAACTTGAAACTAATGTAGGACTAGAAGTTGAACCTTTAGAGGGCGCTGATGGTTATAAAGTAAGTGGTAGAGGTGAACTACATTTATCTATTTTACTTGAAAACATGAGAAGAGAAGGTTATGAACTTTCTGTTTCAAAACCTGAAGTTTTAATTAAAGAAATTGATGGTGTTAAATGTGAACCATTTGAAAAAGTTATTATTAATTGCCCAACTGATTATTCTGGAACAGTTATTAATGATATTCAAGAAAGAAAAGGTATCTTAGAAGCAGTATCTTCTGATTCTGAAAATTTCTCTCATTTAGAGTTTAGTGCTCCAACAAGAGGTTTAATTGGTTATAGATCAGCATTTATTACAAACACTAAAGGTGAAGGTGTAATGGTTAGATCATTTGATGACTATAAACCATATGTTGGTCCGATATCTAGACGTAAAAATGGTGTGTTAGTATCTATGGAAAATGGAAAAGCCTTAGGTTACTCATTATTTAACTTACAAGATAGAGGTACATTAATAATTGAACCATCTACTGAAGTTTACTCAGGAATGATTGTTGGTATTCATAACAGAGATAATGACCTTGATGTTAATCCATGTAAGAATAAAAACCTAACAAATACTCGTTCAAGTGGTGCAGATGAAGCTATAGTTTTAACTAAAGCTAAAACATTTACTTTAGAAGAAGCACTTGAGTTTATTGAAGATGATGAGTATGTTGAAGTTACTCCTGATGATATAAGACTTAGAAAAAAATATCTAGATCCAAAGGATAGATTTAGAAATAATAGAAATAATAATGAATAAAAAAACAAGCTATAATTTATAGCTTGTTTTTTTATTTTATAATCCAAGTTTATTAACTTCGAATTGTCTCTTACCATTTTGATTTAGGTAATATTTAATAATTAATTCTGTATCACCAGATTTAGCAATATCGCATGATTTATTTAAACATTTATATCCAAGAATATAAGCTTTATATCCAACTAATCCAGTACCAGCTTTATTAAATACTGGTTCAACATTAAGTTCAAACTTAATTGTTGCAGTTATATTTTTGTTTTCAATATCTTTTTTAAGTTGCTCTAAATCATTTCTTGCTGCTTTATTTGGAACGGTTATGTATGTTCCAGTTTTTGCATATTCAGGATCTATAGCACATCCATTTTTTGCAACGCTATAAGCAAGTATTTGATTATTTGCTGGTTCAGCAGAACCATAATCACATGTTTGTGTAGAAGGTTTATTATTTCCTCCACCATTATTTGGTTTAGTATTTTGTTTTGCATTAATTATAAGTTTAGCTGATTTAACATCTGCTTTATTACCACTTAAATCTTTAGCGACAATTTTGATTTCATATGTTCCAGGATTTGTATATCTTCCATAATCCATATTTGCATAATCTAATGCACATTCTTTTCCACTGTTATCAGTACAACTTACAACAAAATCATTAAGTGAATAACTTTGTCCTTCAGTAATTGTCACATCTTTTAATGAGTATTCTGGTGCTTCAGTATCTTTAACTATTAATCTAGATGAATAATTTATTCCATCAATTGTTATTATTACTTTATATTCACCAACAGCTGTGTATGCATTATTTACAAAGTTACTTGTATCATATGTAATTGAATCAGTTTCGCTTTTAACCTTATCATAGTTTTTAACAAACTTGTCAATTGTTGGTACTTGTTCATTAATTTTAATTTTAATAGTATCAACAATTTTTGGTGTAAGTTTATCTTCAGCTTTGTTATCGCTATTTTTAGAAGTTTTTTTCTTACTATTACAGCTTTTTGTTAAAAGAATAATACCAAAAACTAAAATAAGTATTAATACAACGGGAATCATTTTTTTAGAATAAAACTTAATTTTTTCAAGAATTAATGATTTTTCTTTAATCTTTGTTTCTTTTTTTCTTGTGGTTTTTTTAATTGGTTGACTTTTACCATCTTCAAAGAAGAATTTTTTACCGAATTTAACCATAATCATCTTCCTTTATCTTTATTTATACACATAATATATCATAAAAAACACCTATATTATATACATTTTTTTGAAAATTTACGAAAATATGGTTAATTTTCCTTTAATATCTGGAAAAAATGATTGTTTTATAAAATCTTTTGTGTTAATATCTATATTGCAGTTATATATTTATATATAACTACAGGTTAAGTGGAAAGGAATATTTGCGGATTACGCCTGTACCACTTACGCGAAAAATTTTATATACATTTTATAGGAGGTGTTTTTCGTGGCAAAGGAAATCGTAAAGAAAATCAAATTACAAATCGAAGCTGGTAAAGCTACACCTGCTCCTCCAGTTGGTACTGTTTTAGGTCCTGCTGGTATTAACTTACAAGAGTTCTGTTCAAAATTTAATGAAGAAACTCGTGATAAGATGGGCGATGTAATACCTACAGAGATTTCTATTTATGATGATAGAAGTTTTGATTTCGTACTTAAAACTCCACCAGCTGCATTCTTAATTAAAAAAGCTGCTAAAATTCAAAAAGGATCTCATAAAGGTGCTAATGAGTTAGTTGCTACAATTACTAAAGATGAATTAAAGAAAATAGCTGAAACTAAACTTCCAGATTTAAATGCTTATGATGTAGATGCTGCAATGAATATTATTGAAGGTACTGCTCGTAATATGGGAGTTGCTATCAAAGGTGTTAATGATGCTGAGATGGCTGAACAAGCTGCTGAAGCTGCTAAAGAAGAAGCAGAAATGGCTAAGAGAGATGCAGAACTTGCAGAAATGGAAGCTGAAGTTAAGGCTGATGCTGATGTTAATGTAGAAGTAATTGGTGAAGATAAAGAAGAAGAAAAATCTGAAGAATAATTACTTATTTAATATAAAAATGATTATCCGCTAATAAACCACAGTTAGGAGGTAAATAATTATGAAACGTAATGGTAAGAAATATGTGGAAGCTTCTAAAAAAGTAGACAGAAATAAAGCTTATACTTGTGAAGAAGCAGTTGAATTAGTTAAATCTACTTCAATTACAAAATTTGATGCTACTGTTGAAGTTGCTATCAAACTTAATATTGATGCAAAAAAATCTGATCAACAATTAAGAGGTTCTATGAAATTACCTAATGGTACTGGTAAATCTAAAACTATTTTAGTTTTAGCTAAAGGATCTCAAGCAACTGAAGCAAAGAATGCTGGCGCTGACTTTGTTGGTGACGTTGATATGATTGAAAAGATTGAAAAAGAAAACTGGTTTGATTATGATGTTATCGTTGCAACACCAGATATGATGCCACTTCTTGGTAAAGTTGGTAAACTTTTAGGTCCTAAAGGTTTAATGCCAAACCCTAAAACTGGTACTGTAACAACAAATGTTACTAAAGCAATCGAAGATATTAAATCAGGTATGGTTGCATATAAAAATGATACATACGGAAATGTTCATATGATTTTTGGTAAAGTATCATTTGATGCTAAAAAATTAGCTGAAAACTTAGATTACATTGTTAAATCTATAGCAAAAGCTAAACCAGCAGCTGTTAAAGGTCAATTTATTTCTAATATTTCAATTTCTAGTACTATGGGTCCTGGAATTAAAGTTGATAAAAATTCATTTGACATTTAATTAGACTGTTATTATAATAATCGTTAGTTAAAGCAATTACCAAAGACAGCTGGGACTTTATATAAAGTTTAATAATCCAGCCGAGGGAATTCTAAAAATACTTTTTATGTGTACTTTTAGGCTTCCGTTTGGGAAGCTTTTTCTAATATATAAGGAGGATATTATGGCAAGCGAAAAAATATTAGACACTAAAAAAGCTATAGTTTCTGAGATTGTTGATAAGATTAAAAATAGTGAATCTGTTATAATCTTTCAATATCAAGGATTAACTGTTAGTGAACTTAGTGAACTAAGAAACAAACTTAAACCTACTGAAGCAGATGTTAAGGTTTATAAAAACACTTTACTAAAAAGAGCTTTAGATGAAGTTAAAATAAATCTTGACGAGTTCCTTGAAGGTCCAAATGCTATTTTATTTGGTAAAAATTTACTTGAACCAATTAAAGTAATATCTGAATTCGCTAAGGAACATGAAAAACTTGATATCCGTGTTGGTATCATAAGTGGCGATAGAGCCGAACTTGATGTAATTAAAGAATATGCATCAATCCCATCAAGAGATGGATTATTAACTATGATTGCTGCTGGCATGATGAAATATGCTCGTGATTTAGCTATAGCAATCAATATGTATGCTGAAGAAAAGGAAAAAAATAATTAATTAGGAGGAAAGAAAATATGGCAAAATTTACAAAAGATGAATTTATTAAAGGAATAAGCGAAATGACTATTCTTGAACTTAAAGAATTAGTTGACGCTATGAAAGATGAGTTAGGAATCGACGCTACTGCTGTAGCTGTTGCTGCTCCTGCTGCTGGTGCTGCTGAAGATGCTGGATCATCTACTAAAACTGTAGTACTTAAATCTGCTGGTGGAAATAAAATCGCTGTTATTAAAATCCTTAAAGAAATTACTGGTTTAGGTTTAGTTGAAGCTAAAGCTTTAGCTGATAATGGTGGAAACGTTAAAGAAAACGTTGCTGCTGATGAAGCTGAAGCTATTAAGACTCAATTAACTGAAGCTGGTGCAGAAGTAGAACTTGCTTAATTAAAACTTTTAAGAAGGTGAAACTTATGAAACTTAATAATAAAGGTTGGGGATTAACATATTTGATTGTTGCTGGATGCGTTATTATTTTAGTGCTTATTATAACTAGTATTAAAATTAATAATCTAATTAAAGAGAGCAAAAAGAGTAGTGATTCAAATCAAAGTGAAAAAACAAATAATAATGATTATGATTTTTCTTCATTTTATACGTCACTTGAAGAAAGTCTTATTAAGGCTGGAGAATCATATTCTTTATATCATTCAACTTTAATTGAAAATAGTGGTAATTATACGTTAGTTACTTTTGATACATTAAAAAGTGAAGGCTATATTGATAATTTACCAGATCCATCTGGAGGAAAATCTTGTGACGGTTATATCCTTATATATAGTGATTATAGTATTAAAAGTTTTATTGAATGTGAAAAATACAAAACAGAACAATATGATGAATGGATAGATTAGTTATGAAAAGAT
>CADACC010000017.1 GCA_902786275.1 uncultured Erysipelotrichaceae bacterium
AAAAATAATTAACGAAGAAGTAACTAATGTAGATAAAAAAGATAATAAATTTATCATTAATAATAAATATGAATCAGATGTATTAATTGTTGCAACAGGAGGTAAAGCAGCTCCTAAAACTGGTTCTGATGGATTTGGTTATGAATTGGCTAAAAAGTTTGGACATAACATTATTAAGCCACTTCCTGCACTAGTCGGACTTGTGGTTGAAGGAAACTTGAAAGAGTTATCAGGTATAAGATTAATAGGAGAAGCTAATTTATTTATTAATAATGAATTTATTCAAAAAGAGTTTGGAGAAATTCAAATTAATGATTATGGTTTTAGTGGAATACCCATTATGCAACTTTCTTCAAATGCTATAAAAGCAATTAGTGAAGATAAAAATGTATCAATAAGTTTAAATCTACTTCCTAATATAGCTGATGATATATTAGGGTTAAGATCTTTTTTAAAGGTTCAAGATAGACATTTAAATAATAAAACAATATCTCAAATTCTAGATCAACTATTTAACTATAAACTATCTAATTATTTACTTAAGATATCTAAAATAGATAATAATTCTAAAATTGAAAAACTAACTAATGATGATTTAGATTTGCTTTGTCATAATGTTTTAAACTTTAACTTCAAAGTATTAAAAGATCATGGATTTGATAATGCTCAAACAACATCTGGTGGAGTAGATTTAAAAGAAGTTAATTTAGATACTTTAGAGTCTAATAAAGTTAACGGATTATACTTTTGCGGAGAAGTACTTGATGTTGATGGTGCATGTGGTGGATATAATCTATCATTTGCATGGTTAACCGGTTTATTAGCTGGAGACATTAAATAGTTTTAGGAGATTTTATATGACAATAGAAAGAAAAATAAAAATTAATAATAGAGATTATTTTCTTGGAATTGAACTAAAATATAACGCTAATAATATGCTTAGAAAATTTAATGGCGGATATTTTGACATGGGTGACTTAAGTTTATAAGCTATATTAGAGAAATACTATATAATGATGAAGACGAAATATCTTTTATAAGCATCATAAATAAAGATGAAATAACAAGTTATATTAAAACAAATAATATTCAATTAAATAGGTGGGATAAAGATAATTGTCGATGTCCGCTTTTATATGAATAATTTAGTGTGTACTTTTTATGTATGCACTTTTTTGTTATAATTATTGTTAGTTAAAAAAGGTGATTTTAAATGCTTAGAGTAAGTAATATAAAAATAAATATATCTTTAGATCAAGACAAATATATTAAAAAGAAATTAAGTTCAATATTTGACCAAGATATTAAAGAATATAAAATAAATAAAAGATCAATTGATGCAAGACATAAACCAGATATCTATTATATCTATGAAATAGATATTGATGTCAAAAATGAAAAAGAATATCTTGATTTAGGTATTGCTTCTGAGGTTTTTGACGAAGAATATAAAATAGATCAAAGTAAAATAAAAAAGTCTCTTAAAAGGCCTATAATTATAGGATTTGGACCTGCTGGTATATTTTGCTCTTATATTTTAGCTAAAGCTGGATTAAAGCCTATTATTTTTGAGCGCGGTAAACAAATTGATGAACGTATTAAAGATGTAGAAGAATTTTGGAAAAGTAATAATTTAAATATTAATTCTAATATACAGTTTGGTGAAGGTGGCGCTGGAACATTTTCCGATGGTAAGCTTAATACAATGATTAAAGAAAAAATCAGACAGAAGTTTGTATTTAAAACATTTGTAGAATGTGGCGCACCTGAAGAAATACTTTATTTAAATAAACCTCATATCGGAACTGACGTTTTAAGAACTGTTATTAAAAATTTGAGAAATAAAATAATAGAATTAGGTGGAGAAATTCATTATAACTCTTGTTTAACAAATATAAATGTAGATAATAATAAAATAAAATCAATTGTTATAAATGACCAAGATGAATATGAAACAGATGATTTAGTTTTAGCAATAGGACATAGCGCTCGAGATACTTTTAAAATGTTACATAACTTTTTGGAAATGTCTCCAAAACCATTTGCTGTTGGTGTAAGAGTTCAGCATAAGCAAGATTTAATCAATAAAAATCAGTATGGTGAATCATATAAACTTCTTCCACCGGCTGATTATAAACTTACTTATCAAACAAAGGATGGTAGGGGAGTATATTCATTTTGTATGTGCCCCGGTGGTTTTGTTGTTAATTCATCATCTGAAAATAATAGATTATGTATTAATGGTATGAGCAATCATGATAGAGACGAGGAAAATGCAAATAGTGCTATTGTTGTAACTATATCACCATCAGATTATGGATCCGATATATTTGATGGAATGAAATTTCAAGAAATGCTTGAAAATAAGGCTTATATTGAAGGAAAAAGACTAATCCCAGTATCTTTATATAAAGATTATAAATTAAATCAAGTAAGTACTTCTTTTGGAAGTATTAAACCTATATTTAAAGGCGGTTATAGTTTTGGAAATAT
Organism: uncultured Erysipelotrichaceae bacterium; assembly: GCA_902786275.1. Taxonomy (GTDB): domain Bacteria; phylum Bacillota_I; class Bacilli_A; order RF39; family UBA660; genus RUG13160. The sequence continues at coordinate 2,494 of CADACC010000017.1, forward strand.
TAATAATATATTTCCAGAGTATATAAATAATTCCTTGAAGGAAGCAATAGATTATTTTAATACAAAAATAAAAGGATTTAATGATGATGATACTATTATAGCTGCAGTTGAAGCTAGAACTTAGGGATGATGATTTAATGTCAAATATTAAAGGTATATATCCATGTGGTGAAGGAGCTGGTTATGCTGGAGGTATAACATCAGCTTCAATAGATGGAATTAAAGTAGCGGAAGCAATTCTACTTAATTGAATTTTACAGAGTTTTGACTTATAATTATTACATGAGGTGGTTAATATGGATTTATTTGTTTACTTAATGTTACTTACACCGTCACTTTTTGGCAATGTACTTTTTAATAAATTAGTAAAAAGAAATATTATAATAAAAGATTTTGTTCGAATATTTGTTTATTTTTTTATAAGTAATGTTTTAAGTATGTTTACTATTTATTTGATTAAAGGATATAACATTAATTTAATATATAGTTTGGGTGAATATTCTTATTTTGCTCTTAAGTATTATATTTTATTATTTTTTTATAATATGTTTATATCTTATATAAATGCTTTTCTATCTAAAAATTTTGATATTTCAATTGAGGATAATAGTGAAAAGAATTAGTAAGATAGTTTGTATTATTTTCCTTATAATATCTATTATTATTTATACAATATCTTTATACATTAGAAAAAAGTTTGCTAATATACCGTTTGACCAAATTTTATATGCGTTAAAGTTTAGGCAAGGAACTAGTTCTTATGTATTTAAAAAAGCATTTATTTTTATTTTCCCTAGAGTTTTAATTTTGCTAATTATAATATTTTTTGTTATAAAAAAAATATTACACTTTTATTCAAAGAATAATAAAAAACTATATTTAAAAATTAATTTTTTTAATAAATCTGTTACTTTAGAGTCTATATTTTCGCCTGAAAAAATTTTTATTTGTATTTATTTAATTTTTATTATTGGATTTTTATTTTTATCTATAATATTTTTTAAAGTGCCTGAGTATATTAAACAACATCTACAGTCTACAAAAATATATGAAGAAATATATGTTAATCCAAGAAATGTAAAAGTTACTTTTCCTGAGAAAAAGAGGAATCTTATATATATTGTTCTTGAGTCTGAAGAGACTAGTGGACTATCTAGAAAAAATGGTGGGGGAGTAAAAAAAGCGTTTACGCCGAAACTTGAGAAAATTGCTTTAGAAAATACTAATTTTAGTCAAAATGAAAAACTTGGCGGTGCACAGTCAGTATTTGGAACATTATATACCGCTTCATCTTTGGTTTCACAAACATCTGGAACCCCATTAAAAGCTGTTTTTAATGGTGAAGATTATTATGGCTATGATACATTTTATTCTGGATTCTATTCCATAGGTGAAATATTAGAAAAGAATGGTTATAAAAATTATTTTATAATGGGCTCTGATGCAAATTTTGCTGGTCGTAAAGATTATTTTACTACTCATGGCAATTATAAAATAATGGATTATTATTATGCTATTGATCATAATTGGATTAGTAAAAATTATCATCAATGGTGGGGTTATGAAGATAAAAAATTATTTAAATTTGCAAAAACACAATTATTAGAAATTTCTAAAAATGATGAACCATTTAATTTTACTATTTTAACTGCTGATACACATTTTACAGATGGATATCTTGATAAAACTTGCAAGGATAAAAAATTTAAAGAGAAATATGCAAATGTATATAATTGTAATGATGGTATGATATATGATTTTATAGAATGGGTAAAAAAACAAGATTTTTATAAAAATACAACTATTGTAATTACTGGTGATCATATAACAATGCAAAGTGATTTTTATGAAAAATATATTCCTGATGGATACCAACGAACAGTATATAATGCTTTTATCAATTCTAAAATAAAAGATAATTTTAAGTCAAAAAACAGGTTATTTTCAATGTTTGATTTTTATCCAACAACTCTTGCATCTCTTGGAGCACATATTGAAGGAAATCAACTAGGATTTGGCGTAAATTTGTATTCAGATAAACAAACAATTATAGAAAAATACGGATTGGATTATATAAATTCCGAACTTTCAAAAAAATCCGAATATTATAATAATTATATTGTTGGAAAAGGTTATTATGATAAACTTTCATCAATTGATAAATAAATATATGATATAATTTAAGTGGTGATGAAATAATGAAATTTTCAATTATAGTACCAACATATAATAGAGAAAAATATATTGCAAAATGTATAGACTCTGTTTTAAATCAAACATACAATAATTTTGAACTTATAATAGTTGATGATGGTTCAACTGATAACACTGCTAAAATAGTTAGAAGTTATAAAGATCCAAGAATTATGTATATTAAAAATCAAAATCATGGAATTAGTTATTCAAGAAATTTTGGCATTGATAAAGCTAGTGGTGAATATATAATCTTTTTAGATAGCGATGATTATTTACATGAATCAGCTTTTGATAATATCTTAGTTGATTTTAATGATTCTGATATTTTAATATTTGATTATACAGAAATATTTGAAAAAAATAATACTAAGAAAGAAAATAAATTTCCTTCATTTAAAAATTACAATCTAAAAGAACATCCTGAACTTATAAATATAATTAATTTAGGACCATGTAATAAAGTATATAAAAGAAGTTTATTTAAAGATGAATCAAATAGATTTCCCCTTGGAATTAAGTATGAAGATTTCCCTTTACTTATAAAACTATTTAAAGAAGCTAAAAATATATCTTCTTGTGGTAAACAGTTAACAAATGTTGTTGTTCACGAAGGTAGTGAAACATTAACTGTTGATGAAAAAGTATTTGATATATTTAAAGGCTTTGATATGGTAAAAGAAACATTAAATGATGATATTTATAAAGAAGAATTAAGTAAACTTTTAGTAAGAAAAATAACGACTTATACAGTTAGTCAAAGAACACAAAAGGATAAAAAATTAATTAATAAGTTTATTGATGAAGCATTTAAGTATTTAAAAGAATATGTTCCTGATTATAAAGATAATAAATATTATGAAGATAGGTCTTTTATAAAAAGAACTATAGAGAAAAATAAAACTTTAACAAAGCTTTATTGTAAGCTTTATCGCTTATTTAAGTAAAAAGACACAACTTATAGAAGTTGTGTCTTTTTAAAACATATTATTTATATTAATTATTATGTTATAATGATTATAGGTGATAGATAATGAAAAAACTATTTAATAATTCTTATTTAGTAATATCTTTATATCTTTTATTAGGTTTTTTAATAGATATAATGACAAATATAACACAAGATTTGTCACTTTCTATTGGTATGATTTTAAGAGGAGTTCTTCTTTTATATTTAACAGTTGGAATATTTATCAAGTATCCTAAAAAAAAGAATTTTATTGTTTTAGGAATATTACTTTTATATTCTAGTTTATATTTAATAACTCATTTAAATATTTCATCACTTTCTTTTTTACTTAAATATAATTTCGTTATAATACTTTCATTATTTTTACTTAACATGTATAAGGAAGAGGATAAAAAAGTTAATCGTAATATGATTACACTTGCACTTATTTTTTATTCTTTATCGATCATAAGCTATTATTTAATTAATACATTTATATTTGATAAAACAATTACACAAATACATTTTAAAAATATATTTAATTCGATAAATGAAATTAGTGCAATTATTTCTATTATTGTTCCTTATTTAATTATTAATTTAGAAAAAAGAAGAAATTTTATTGAAGTATTTGCAATTGCTATTGCTTTAATAGCATCAATACTTATTGGAACAAGACTTCCTATTATTTCATTTTTGATAAGTATACTTTATTTACTTATCAGAAAGTTTATATCTGATATTAAAAATAAAAAGGTTAATTATACAAATTTAGTTTTATTTATATTATTTATTATTGCTTTTATATATAAGTTTAATCAAACACCGCTTTATAAAAGTTTAATGAGAAGTATTGATAAATATAATTTAAATAACCCAATTGATGTGTTTACAAACTTCAAATTATTTGATTCATTTATATTTACTGGTAGACTATCTGCTTTTAAAGCAGTAATAAATAAACTTACATCATCAAGCGTAATATATAAGTTATTTGGTTTAAAGGTTGTTACTAGATCAATACAAATGGATATATTTGATTTACTTGCTATTTTTGGTGCTGTAGGTTTTGTTATATTTGTTTTTATAATGTCTTACATAATAAAAAATATTAAAACTAATAGAAGAGTAAATTATTTTCCGATTGCTATGATTATAGTTACATCTTTCTTAGCAGGCCATACACTTTTATCACCAAATGTTTCTATTATAAGCATTATTATTTTATTTAATTTGCTTTATAAAAAAAGAAGAAAGAAAATATTAATTGCATCTTATGACATGGGAATAGGGGGAATAGAAACTGCATCATTTAATTTAATTAATAATTTAAATGACGGTTCGACTGAAATAACACTTTTCTTAGAACATAAAAGAGGGGATTTATTAAAAAAATTACCAAAAGATGTTATTGTTAAAAGACAAAGAGTTTTTGAAATGAAGAATCCTTTAATAAGAAAACCACTTAACATGCTTAATAAGTTAAAATTCTTAATCACTAATTTTAAAGAATATGATTTTGGATGTTGCTATGCAACATATTCTATGTCATCAAACTTTTTAGCTAGATATGCATCAAATAATTCATGCATATATATTCATAGTGATTATACAGCGGTATATAAAAATGATGTTAATGAAATAAACAAATTCTTTGGAATTAGAAAATTGGATAAATTTAGACATATTGTATTTGTATCAAATGAATCAAAAGATAATTTTATGGCTCTTTATCCTAGATTTATGGAAAAAGGTGTAGTAATTAATAATTTTATTGATAATAAAAAGATACTAAAATTATCTGATGAAAAAGTAAAAGAAGTTAAACCAAGAGGTAAAACTTTATTTGTATTTGTTGGAAGAATTGATAATGGAGCTAAAAACTTTGATAGAATGATTAAAGCTTTATCAATTGTTAAAGAATCTAATAAAAATATTGAATTATGGATTATAGGTTCAGGACCTGATGAAAAACTTTTAAAATCATTTATAAATGATTATGGAATGAAAGAATATGTAAAATTATTAGGAGCTAAGTTAAATCCATATCCTTATATGAAAAAAGCTGATTATTTACTTTTAACATCAAATCATGAAGGATTCCCAGTAGTATATGGAGAAGCAATTACCCTTGGCAAGAAAATAATATCTACAATAGATGTTACTGATGAAGCTATATCAATTCCTAATAATTTTGGTTATATTACAAAAAAAGATCCAGAAGATATTGCTAAAACTATCATTAATATATTAAAAAATGATAACTTAAAATATAAGAAAATTGATATGGATAAAGTAAATAATAATAAAAAAGATTTACTAAAAAAACTGATATCTAAATAATATCAGTTTTTTTATATTTGTGTTATAATTTACTTGATTAGAAGTATGAAAACAAAGAAGACAATTATACAATTTAATAAAGCTAATGTATTATCATTTATATCTACATTATCAGCTATTTTAGGGATTATCTTAAGTTTAAATAATATGCTTAATTTTCCGATAATGCTTTTAATGGTCTCTTTTATATGTAATGCTTTTGATGGATACTATAAAAGTGATGATAATTTAACTAAATTAAGTAACCATTACCATCTTGAGTTTAACTCTTTTTCATCACTTTTATCTTTTACAATATTTCCTGCAGTTATTTTATTTAAATCTGTTAATTTATGGTATAAAGATTTAATAATACCACTTTATATTATTTCATCTGTAATTAGACTTTCTTATTTTAATGCTAATGTTATGTCTAATAAAGAAAGTGATAATTATTATAATGGAATGCCAATTACTGTAAGTGCAATTATTTTGCCTCTTATATATATGGTTAATTTTATAAATAAAGATATATATAGTTATCTTGCAATTATTTTCTTTATAATATTAAGTATTCTTCAAATACTTAATATTAGAATTAAAAAACCTAATATAAAGACAATAATTAATTATTTTGGTACTACTAGATATAATAAAGTAGTTAGAATTATTATAAACTTTGTTTTATTTCCAATGTTTTTAGCCTTAGCATCTGATTTATTCTTTAAGGTAAATGCATTTGATGGATTTGCCTTATTTGATGCTTTAAAAACACCATTTAATTATCCATTACCATTTATAATGATTACTTTATTATTTTCTTTAATAACACTTATATTTACTGGTATATTTAAAAATACTAATCACTCAAAACCTATAATAATACTAGTTTTAATGATCTTTTTAGTTATTAATGATTGTAAATATATAATTATGAGTAGACCTGTTGTTTTAAGCGATGTTAATTTCTTAAATGCATCTAATATGGAAATGTCTGCTTTATTTATGAATACAATAAAAGGTATATGGGTTTTAAAGGTATTAGTTAAAGCTATTATACTTTTTGTAATATCAGTTATTTTATTTAAATCTAAATTATCAAAAATAGAGTTTAAACGTAATTTAAATAGGTTAGAGGTAACTCTTGGCTCTTTATTTATATTTATATTATTTATATTTTTTACAGTTAAAAATAGTTTTTATATGGTAACTAAGACATATAACGTTCCACTTGAAGAAATATATAAAATAGAAGATTATGCTGAAGTTTATTATAAACAAGGTTTATTTCAAGGAATACTCTTTAATACATATTCATCATCTATATTTAAACCAAGCAATTATGATAAAGATGATGTAAAAAAACTTCTTAAAAGTACTGATATCGAAAAAGAAGATTGGGGTAAACCAGATATAGTTATTATACTTTCTGAATCATTTTTTGATGTTTCAAATATAAATGAAATTAAATTTGATAAAGATTTAATGCCTAACATTCATAAATTTGAAAAAGATAATGATAAAGTTGTTACAAATACATACGTTTCAACATTTGGTGGATCTAGTGTTGTATCTGAGTGGGAAATTTTAACTGGTGCTACAAATCAATTTAATGTTGCAACTTATATTCCTTATACAGATTATTATTTAAAGAAGAATAAAAAGAATGTAGATAAATCACCACACATTATTAAGTCTTTAAATGAAGAAGGCTATATAACTAAATATATTACTCCATGGGCTAGTGAATCTTATAACTCTAAGAAGACTTATAAGATGGTAGGTGCTGATAAAACAGTATATGATTTAAAAGGTGAAAAGAAGGGTTTATGGCTATCTGATAAAGCTATAACTGATTCAATTATAAGTGAACTTAATAAAGATACAGATAAACCAAAACTTTTAATATATGCAACAAGTCAAAACCATATGCCATGTGAAGATGATAGGTATGATAAATATGATATTGGTGTTTTATCATCTTCATTTAGTGAAGAAGATACATCATTGATTAAATGTTATGCTCAAGGTGTATTTGATGCTGATAAAGAACTAGGTAGTTTATATGAACAAATTAATAAATTAGATAAAGACACTATAGTTATATTTTATGGTGATCATTTACCTTATATAAATAATAAATCTGGATCTAATAGTATTAAAGCATCAAGTTATTTAAATAATAATGATAAAAGTTTAGAAAACCTACATAACTTTACTACTAAAGGTGTAGTTATATCTAACTATATAACTAAAATGGATAAATCAATTAATTATATTAATTTGAATTATTTAAGTAGTTATGTATATGCTCATTTAGATATTAAAGATAAAGAATATTATAATTTTATAAATAATACACGAAAAAGTATTCCGGTATTTTCAAGAAGATATATTTATAATCCAAGTAATAAAGAATTTACAAGTTTAAATAATTTAAACAAAAAAGATAAAAAGATACTTGAGGACTTTAGAAATGTACAATATTATGAATTTTTTGATAAATAATTTCTATCTCGATAGAAATTATTTATCTTATGTGTTAAAATGAAATATATGTTGTTAAAGGAAAGAATATTTTATGAAGAAAAAAATAATTATTGGCCAGTATAGATTATGTGATTTTTTAACAATGACAGGAACTCTATCAGCATTTATTGGTATAGTGCTTGCAATTAATGGATATACAACTATTCCTTTTATATTACTTCTTGTTTGTTGCTTAACTGATTCATTTGATGGTTTTGTAGCAAGACTTAGAAAGAATACAGAATTTGAAACATCATATGGAATTGAACTTGATAGTTTAAATGATGTTATTGCATTTGGGGCTTTTCCGGTTGTACTTGCTCTTTGTACAGTTAATCTAGAAATAATCAAATATATTGTTCCATTTTATGGTTTATGTGGCGTTATAAGACTAACTTATTTTAATGCTCTACATATAAATAAAATGGAAGAGAAGGGATACTTTAGAGGAGTTCCAATAACATGTATTTCATTTATTTATCCTCCAGTATATTTACTTCACTTAATTAACTATAATGTTTATGAATGGGCAACAGTTGTTTTATTTATCTTAATGGGTATTTTATTTGTTCTAAATATAAGAGTAAAAAAACCATCAATTGATAAACTTATTAAAAAAAGTAACAAGAAATAATCTTGTTACTTTTTTTATTTTAAATTACATTAAATACATTATTACGGATCCAATAACTGATGCTACCATAATAAATAACATGATCCATACAATGATCTTTCTTGTTTTTTTATTCATAATATTTCAATCCTTCTATATATTTAAATTTAACATATTTTTATAATAGAGGCAATATAATTAATTATGAAGAAACATTATTTACTTAAAAATAAAAGTTTTAAGTTCTTTATAATATGTTTATTAATTGGATTTTTATTATCAATTATTTATTATCTTAGCTTGAAAAGTAGTGAACTTAAAACTGTTTTAGATACTATAAATAATAATAATTCATTTTTTTATATTATTAATAATTCTATTGAACACACTAAAGTTTTATCACTTGTAGTTTTACTATCTTACATATATATTGGATTTCCGTTATTTATAGGTTTAATAATTTCAGAGGGATTTAAGATATTTATAAAGTTTATATTTATGTATAAACTTTATAAATTAAAAGGTACTATATATATTATTTTATATACTTTATTACATGATTTAATTTATCTTATTATTCTTTATTTTATTTTAAAAAGATTATTTATTTTGTTTAAATATTTATATAAGTATAAAATTAAGAACGAAGTTCTTAATTATAATCAAATATATAATAATTTAATTAGACTTATATTTTTTATAATTATTAATTTTATATATGATTATTTTCTATATTTATATGGAACCAATATATTAAAGATATTTAGACATATATGTAAAATATAGGTATAATTTTATGTAATTGCTTGAATCAATATAAATTTTATAGATATAATTGATTTAGGATGTGATTAATGATGAGAATGTTAGAAGATGGTAATTTAGTTACTGATGATGGTAAACCAATATTTTTAGGCGATAAAGAATCAGAACTTGCTTTTTTAAGAAATAAATACAATGAAAATATGAGAATTTGTAATCAAATTGAAGCTGAAGCAAGAAAAAATGGAACAGTTCAAAGATATGACTTAATGCCAAGCGAAAATCAAAAATATAGAAAAGCTAAAGAAGAATGTGCAGTTATTTGCGCATATATAAGTTTTCATGATATAGATTATGGTGAGATTGATCCTGAAACTGGATTAATAGTAGAAAAACAAAGATAAATTAGAACTTATATAAGGAAGTAGTGATAATAATGAAATTAATTGAAAAAGATGAAAAGGTTGTATTAGTTGATGATGAGGGTAATATAGTAAGCCCAACTGATCCTAAATCAATTGATTATATAATTGATAGGTATAACGCTTGCGTTAAGTACATACATAAAATTGAAGCTGAACTTAAAACGGCTGGTGTTGGATCCGTAGATCAATTAAATAGTGTAACTGATCCAGATAATGATACTATTAATTTTTTTAATTCCTTGACTTATGGTGGCAGAAAGATTAAGCCTAGACCTTATAGCCCAATGTTACATATGATTAGGGATAATTATGAAGCAACTCAAAAAGAATCTGATTTAGTTAGAAAGTATATAAGTGAAAATAATATAGATTATACTCTTGATGAAAATGGTTTTATAACAAAGAAAGATCAAGAAAGAAAGTAAGCCTTATTTAAGGCTTTTTTATTTGCCTTTTAAGTTATTTATATTTATAATAAGAATGAATTAAAGAGAGGGATTTATATGGAAAAGGTAGTTGTTGGTATATCTGGTGGCGTAGATTCTGCTGTTGCAGCATATCTTTTAAAAAAAGAAGGATATGATGTAATAGGCCTTTTTATGCGTAACTGGGATCAAGAAGCTAATAATGATATAAATGGTAATCCTAATATTGAAAACAATGTGTGTCCTCAAGAAAATGATTTTAAGGATGCATCTTTAGTATGTGAAAAATTAGGTATTCCTCTTTATAGAGTAGATTTTGTAAAAGAATATTGGGACTTTGTGTTTACTTACTTTTTAAATGAACTTAAAAAGGGTAGAACACCTAATCCTGATATGTTATGTAATAAATATATTAAGTTTGATAAATTTATTGAAGAAGCTAAAAAATATGGAGCTAAATATATTGCAACAGGACATTATGCTAATACTAAAGATAACAAGCTTTATAGAGCTAAAGATTTAAATAAAGATCAATCATACTTTTTAGCAGATATTACTTCTAGTCAACTTACTAATGTATTATTTCCACTAGGTTCTTTAACTAAACCAGAGGTAAGAGAAATAGCTAAAGAACAAGGATTAGTTGTTGCAGATAAAAAAGATTCAACTGGTATTTGTTTTATAGGTGAGAGAAACTATCAAAAATTCGTTTCTAATTATTTAAAGAAGAATCCTGGAGATATAATAAATGTTGAAACAAAAGAAGTAATTGGTAAACATACAGGTTTAATGAATTATACTATTGGTCAAAGAAGAAATGTTGGTTTATCAGGTGATAAAGATAAACATTATGTATGTGGTAAAGATGTTGATAAAAATATTTTATATGTAGCTTTTGGTGATGATAATAAATATTTATACTCTGATCAATGTTTGATTGAAAATATTAACTTAATTAGTGATAAAAGATTAAATAAATGTACTGCTAAGTTTAGATATAGGGGAGAAGATTATCCGGTTGAACTTGAGTACTTAGATGATAATAAAATAATGGTTTATTATAAAGAAGGGGTTAAGTCAGTTACACCTGGACAAGCATGTGTACTTTATGATAATGATGAGTGTTTAGGTTGCGGATTTATTTCTGATATTTATAAAGATGGTAAAAAACTATGGTATATCTAATTTTTAAATTAGATATACTTTTTTATATTTATAAATATAAACTTGAAATATTTTAAATATTGGTATAAAATATCTCTTACTTTTTATAAAAAAGGGGATGTTTTATATGGAAAAAGAAAAACGTAGAACACTATCTAATGAAGAGATATTAGATTTACTTAAAGAAAGAAGAGAGACTGGTTTATCATACCCTAAACTTGCTGCTAAATATGGTATATCCGCTGATATGGTTTATACTTATTGTAAATATGAAAGGGAAGGCAAACTATTTGATTTTCTTGAAAAAAGAAATACTAAAAGAGTAAAACAACAATCAAGCATTGATAAGATATTCGAATATGAAGATAAGCATAATCCTTTTATTCCAAATGCAAAAATCAGAAAGTTTTATGCAGATGAATTAAAGGTTGCTGATAATATAGAATTAAGTTCATATGCTATAAAACGTGATATGCATAAACTAATTAATTTTTTAGTTGGTGATAAATTTAAAAAAGAATATGGAAGAGATTTTACTATTGTAGATATGTATTTAACAACTAATTTAACTGTTAGAATGTTATGTGATACTTATATTGGTTATTTAAGTGCATTTGAATATAATTTGATTATTAGTTTTTTAAATAGAGAAATAATAAGAGTTGATAATCAAAATTTATTTTATACATCTGAATATAGTGCAACCTCAACATATTTAAGATATGCAAGACCTGCAGAAAAACGTATTAATGAAATATTAAATCAAGAGTTTTTCTCATCAAATCCAGTTTCTGCATCTAAAGAAGATATATATAATGCATATCAAATACTTCTTGATCTTAATGAAAAATATGGTGTTAAGTATGATGAAATGTCATTATATGCAATTTTATTTGCATATTTAAGTGGTGATACTGATTCTTTTTATATTATAGGTGAAAAATATAAAAAAGAATTAGATCAAAGAACTACAGTTAGAGTTAGATGCATTCCAACACTTACTAGAAGAGAAAGTAATATTAAAGTTAGACATTAAAATGTCTAACTTTTTTTATCTTTAAACCATATACATTTTCTTGACAATAAATTGATAACTATAATATAATAAATTTGTAAATTAAATAAATAGATAAAAGAAGGATGTGCTTTTAAATGAGTAAACTAAATGATCTATTACAAGAATTAGGAGTATCTAAAGTAAGACTTGCTAAATACTTAGGTGTATCAAGACAAATGGTATATAATTATTTAGAATTAAATGATATTAATAAATGGCCTAAAGAAAAGAAAATACTTCTATTTAAACTACTTGATATTAACGATGGTGATGATGGTACTATATCAGGTATAAACGTTACTACTGAATATCTAATGGAAGTTGAAAATAGATTAAATCAAGGTGTTAAATCTGCATCTGATTTGGATAGTTACTTTGATTTAAAAGGTTTATCTAAAGAAGAACAAAATCTTTTAATGGATATAACATATTTATTAAAAGAAAGAATGTTAGATGAAAAAAATAAGAAAGAAAATGTGGCATCTACAACTTATTTATATCATTTACTTCAATCTATTGATAATGTTCCAGAAATTAATTATTTCTTTGGTTATATAAGTAAAATAACTGGATTTATTAAACATGATGAATATAAATTTGATGAAGATAAACAATTTATCTTTGAAGGCATTTTATATTCTGCACTTAATTTATATAATACTGGTGGTGCATCACGTAGTAGAGTTGCTGAAACTCATGAAAAATTCGTTCAAGAAATTGAAAGAAGAAATGAGGAAAAACAATCAAGAACTCAACAACTTAACACTTATAAAGTACAAGCTTTAAGAGAACTTGGTTATGATAAGATTACTGCTGATAATTATGAAGAATTTATTGAAAAATTAGCAGAAATCGAATCTAGATATTTATAATAAATATTAAATAAAAGCAACATTTATGTTGCTTTTATTTTTATAAAAATATATAATAAATTGTTATAGGAAAGATAGTTAATTAAGAGGCTGGGGGAGAGGTATTTATGACTATTAAAGATATAGATAAGATGTTTTCAGATGATGATAAAAAGATTGATTCAATGTCATTAAAAGAAAAATATGAATATTTTAAAAAATTTGGATATTTTCCAAATGTAAAATTCAGCAAAGAATTACTTGATAATGGTATTATTGATGAATATACATATAATGTATATGTTGATCTAAATAATAAGGTAGGGAAGGGTACTTCTTCTAAAAATGGAACATTAAGTATTAGTGCTAAATCTGATGAAGAACTTGATAGTATTAGAACTGTAGTTAAAAGTGTTTCAGAAAAAATAAATTCTTTAGATCCAAAGAAAGATGCAACAAAACTTCATTTATTACATGATATTGTAAATCAATTAAATGCTTACTTAAATGTAATTTTTAGTGATGAAAAAACTGTTGATGCAACTGATAAAGGATCTCAAAGAACTCAATCTAAAGATGTAGAATAGTTATAACTTAACACTTACAAAGTTAAATATAAGTTATTAAAAAGTATATTATTTGTTTAATATACTTTTTTTTTATTTATTATTTATTTATATATATAATATATAATCTAATGTGTTATATTAAGCTAACTTGATTTGTTATATTTATTTAAAATTTATTATTTAATATTTCATATTGTTTTTTATTTAATTTATTACTATATTTACTATAAATAATATAATTCCTATTAATATACCTATAAGCACACTTTTTTTATTTTTTGATATAATTTGAGGAAAAATCTCTTCTAGAGCAATTAAGATCATTATGGATGATACACTGATAAGCATATAATCAATTATTTTTTGATTTAGGATGCTTTTTAAAAAAATAATTGAAAATAGGGCGCCTATTATTTCTCCTAATGCTGCTATTAAAACATATATAAATCCCCTCTTTTTTGATTTAGTTGAATAGTATATAGGTACTGCAATTGATATTCCCTCAGGAATATTATGCATTATAATGCTAGATGTTAATTTTAAACCTAATTTATAATTTATATTTGTAACTGTACAAGTAATTATTCCCTCTGGAATATTATGAAGTAGTAGTGTAATGGTATTTATTACCCCTAAAAAATATAACTTCCCCTCTCCTACTTTGAATTTCTTTATTTTATGGCATATTTTAAGAAATAAATAGATTATAGTATAATTTATCACTAAATATATAAAAACGCTTAAAAAGGCCTTATTTGGCATGCTTTTGATGGTATTTAGGAATATATCGAATATACTTACAAGTAACATATTAATAAATGCTATAGATAATGATATTGTGATAATTCTATCTATTTTATTTTTATCTTTATAATTAATCATAAAGAAAATACCACTTAGTGTTGTTAAACTCGCCATTACAGATAAATATAGTCCTTTATTCATATTTTAATATATAAAAAATGAGTAATTTTTATTACTCTTTTTTAACAATTATTACCATATTAAAATATAGTTATTTGGTAATAATATATGTAGGAGGGAGAATATTTAATGAATAATAGAAGCAATAATAAGCAAAATATGAATAATAATAAAGCTAAAGAACAAGAAAAAAGATCTTCTAAAAAAAGTAATTGCCATTAATAAAAAAGAAAAGAAGAAAACTATTTGTTTTCTTCTTTTCTTGTTCTTTGTTTCCCCTCTTCTACTAATCTATTAACGTAATCAATATTATCTTCAATAACTTTTTCAATAGAGTAATGAACTTTTTTAGGTTGTATTAGTTTTTGAGTGGTAAGTTCACGTATTATTTCGTCTTCAAAATTTACTTCATATGGATATCCATCTTTATCTTTGAATTGAACTTTTTTAGGTAAATCTGAATATTGATGATAGTTCTTATCTAAAGTATTATCTTTTCTCATGAAATAATACTCTATTGTTGCTTGATAATCTTTAAAACTTATTGTTAATCTTATACTGTCATAGTAACAAGTTAGCATAGTTCTTACTGGTCCTTCATTTTGAAAGAAGTTAATAAGTTCTGGAGTGTTTGGAACTGGTGATTTAACTTCTTTTATTATAGGTTTTGGAATACCATTAGTTATTAAAGAATCAACAAGTAAACTATGTGTTTCTTTTCTTTTTTCTTGAATAAGACACATTAATATATCGTTAAAAGAATAATGCGGTTTTTCTACTCTTTCCGTTTTTTCCATAATATTTAACCCCTTTCAAAGGTAAACAGTATTATAGCACATTTGTTTGATAAATCAAGAGTAAATAACCTATTTTCAGGTATTTTTTATAAAAATAAACTAAAAAAAGACGATATTTTCGTCTTTTTTATTGATTTTGTCTTAAAGATGTTCTAATTCTTCCTATAATGTTCTTTTTGCTAGCCTTTTCTTTAATTACTCTTGCATGATGTATAATACCATTTGCTTTATTGTGAAGCTCTAATAGATCTCTATTTTTAGATAAAGATGGTGTTTCTGCTTTTGCATCAGCAAATGATTCTAACATTAATAGATCATCTAAACTTAATTTTTGAAGTGATGATAATAGATCTTCTTCACTTATTACATCACTTATATTTGATGCGCCGCAAATAAACTCTTTAACATTTACAAATACATAATCATAAAGTTGACTAAAACGTTGATAATCAAATAAATTTACATAGTATTCAAATGGTTTATCACTTCTATCAGCTATTTTAGTACATGCACTTAGATGAATATATTCCATATCTAGAATTTTTGTATGTGGAAAACTATCGTCATCTGCTTCTTTAGCTTCATAATAACACATATTTTGACTTATACTACCGTTATTATATACTTTTAAATATTTACCTTCAAATCTTGGATATAATTCGTTTTTAATATAATCTATAACTAAATCTATAAATTCTCTATCACTATGATTTACGGCTACGTTAATGTTTTTGCTTCCGAGTTCGAATGATGATATTACATGATTTAAATATGCTTCAAATTTTTGAACTTGTTCATCCAGTGATAAATTTTCATCACTTGGAGTGTTTCCGATAAATTCTAAATAATCTTTAAGTGCAAATGCACCTTCACTGTTATATACTACTTTTTTCATTATAAAGCCTCCCACAGCTCTTTTTTATATAACGTATATTATATAAAAATATATGTTTTAAGTAAAGATATTAATTTCTTATTTTACTATATTTTGGTATAATATTTATGGTGGGAATTATGGAACTACTTGCAAATCTACTTAGACCAAAAAAGCTTGATGATATCTTAGGTCAAGATCATATAATTGGTAAAGGTAAAATAATAAATAATTTAATAAAAAATAAAAAAATATTTTCTATGATTTTATACGGTAAACCTGGAATTGGTAAAACAAGTATTGCTCAAGTTATCGCAAACGAGCTTGATATGCCAGTAAGGTTTTTAAATGCAACAATAAACAATAAACAAGACTTTGATATTGTTATAGCTGAAGCAAAAATGGAAGGAACACTTTTACTTGTTGTTGATGAAATTCATCGAATGAATAAAGATAAACAAGATATACTTCTTCCACATATTGAATCTGGAATGATAGTTTTAATTGGACTTACAACATCTAATCCATATCACAAAATTAATCCAGCTATTAGAAGTAGATGTCAAATATTTGAACTTAAAAGTTTAACTTTAGACGATATTATTAAAGGAATAAAAAAAGGAATTGAAAAACTTCCTGGAATAAAAATAGATAATAAAGAAATAAAACATATTGCTGCCCTATCAAATGGAGATATAAGATCAGCTTATAATTTACTTGAAATG
>CADACC010000018.1 GCA_902786275.1 uncultured Erysipelotrichaceae bacterium
AATGGATGTAGACCTTATAAATGCATATATAAAATTTATAAAAAAATAATGATATAGAAGTGTAAATTTCTATATCTTTTTTATGTGCTAATATGTTAAAATGTATAATGAAGGGTGGTAAGCATGGAAGCAGTTAAAAAAGAAGCAAATGAATGTGGATTAGATAGATTTATAATCCAAACAGATCAAGGTAAATTTGAATTAGATTTGTCTGAAAATGGAGATTTATACATTGGTTTATACGATAAAGAACATACTGGCAATGAAGATGTATCTTTTACTATAGATCGTGAGAATTTGTTTTTATATAATATAATAAAAAAGAGATATGAAGAGATTATTAGTCTTAAACCTCTTGGATTAGCTGAAGAGGATATGGGACCAATAATGGAAGAGTATTTATCTCAAAGAGCACCAGTTGATGGAACTAAAGTTGATTGGGCATCAGATGACATGGAAAAAGAAACAGCAAGTCATATGATTATTGAAAAATGTGAAGATACAGATGCTTTTATAATCACATTTAAAAAGAGTAAATCACCAAATGTGTATAATTCATACTTTGTTAAAGTATCAAAAGAAAGAAGTATGTATGAACCATTTAATACATCAATGTTTGGTTTACAAGAAGATTTAAAACATTATCAAGATGATCGACAAATATCAATTGAAGAATATATGATTATAGTTTCAAAACAACAACGAGTTAGAACATCTATACCAACAGGTTGTCATAAATAAAGATAAAGGTGATAAATTATGTATGATATTATAGTTGTAGGAGCTGGACCTGCCGGAATGACAGCAGCCATATTTGCAAGACGAGCTAATAAAAAAGTATTAGTAATCGAAGCAAAATCATATGGAGGACAAATTCTAAATGCTACACATATAGAAAACTATCCTGCTATTGAATCTATAAGTGGTTTTGATTATGCTGAAAAGTTATATAAACAAACCTTAAATTTAGGAGCTGAAATAATATTTGAAACTGTTGAAAGAGTAACAGAAGATAGAACTGTTATTACAAATAAGGGTGAGTATAAAGCTAAGGCCGTTATACTAGCAACAGGAGTTCAAAGTAGAAAATTAAATATTGAAAATGAATCAGAGTTTGTAGGTAAGGGTTTATCATACTGTGCAACTTGTGATGGTAATTTCTTTAAAGGAAAGATTGTTGCTGTTGTAGGTGGTGGAGATGCTGCTATAGATGATGCTAACTACTTAGCTGATATTGCTGAGAAGGTATATTTAATTCATAGAAGAGATGAATTTACAGCAGAAAAAAGTGACTTAGAAGTTTTAAAATCAAGAAGCAATGTCGAATTTGTATTAAATGCTAATGTTAAATCATTAAATGGAACTGATAGATTAGAATCAATTGATGTTTTATTTAATGATGAATCAACAAAAAATATTTTGGTTGATGGAATATTTATAGCAGTAGGTCAAGAACCTAAAAATGAAATGTTCAGTAATGTAGTAGATTTAAATGAATTTGGTTATATTATATCTGAAGATGGTGTTCACACTAAAACCAAAGGTATATATGTTGCTGGAGATAACAGAATAAAATTATTAAGACAGTTAACTACTGCAGTATCTGATGGATCAGTTGCTGCAACAGTTGCAATAAAAGAATTTAATGAACTATAAAGTGAGGAGTGAATTATATGTTTAGTTTAGAAGGAAGAGTTGCTGTTATATCAGGAGCATCTAGTGGACTTGGAAAACAAATGGCTAGAGCTTTTGCAAAACAAGGTGCTAAATTAGTAGTTTTAGCAAGAAGAATTGAAAGACTTGAAGAATTAAAAGAGGAATTAAAAGATATTACTGAAGTATATCCAATTAAATGCGATGTTACATCAACAGAAGATATTAATAATGCTGCCAAGGAAGCAGAAAAACATTATGGAAAAGTTGATATCTTAGTTAACTGTGCTGGATCAAGTAAAGATAAAGGCGTACTTGATATGGCGGACGATGAATGGGATTTTACAATATCAACTGATTTAACAAGCGTTTTTAAAATGACAAGAGCATTTGGAAATATTATGAAAAAGAATAATTATGGTAGAGTTATCAACATTGCATCAATGTATGGTATTGTTGGAAACACTGAAATACCTACAATTGCTTATCATTCATCAAAAGGAGGAGTTGTTAACTTTACAAGAGCAGCAGCTGCAGAACTTGCTCCTTATGGAATTACAGTAAATTCAATTTGCCCTGGATATTTTTATACAGAACTTACAACTGCAGTTCTTGATACAGATCAATTCCAAGAATTTGCAAAAGTGCATGTTCCAATGAAAAGATATGGAAAAGAAGGAGAACTAAATGCTGGTGCTATATTCCTAGCATCTGATGAAGCATCATACGTAACAGGTGTTATCTTACCAATTGATGGTGGATATACTTGCGTATAACATTAAAAAATAAATGTTAATAACTTAAGTGTTATTAACATTTTTTTATTTGATAATTTTGGTATAATATTAACAGGTGAAAGAAAATGAATAATAAAGATATACTTGATAGATTAAAAAAAGATGTTGAAAATACTGGGAGGTTACTTTGACATTTCATCTAAGAAAGATGAATTAAAAGAATTAGATTCAAAAATGAATGAACCTGATTTCTGGCAAGATCAAAATAAAGCTAACAAGATTTGTCAAAAAGTAAGTGATTTAAAAAAAGAAATTAAAGAATATGAGGAATTATATTCTGAAATAAAAGATGCTCTTGAATTAATAGAAATATCTTCGGAAGAAAATTATGAAAATGAATTAAAAGAATTAGAAGAAAAAGTATCTATTTATTCAAAAAAAGCAGCTTTATCAGGAAAATACGACTATTTAAACTGCTATTTAGATATTCATCCAGGTGCTGGAGGTACTGAAAGTTGTGACTGGTCAAGTATGCTTTTAGAGATGTATCAAAAGTATTGTGATAAAAAAGGATATTCCTATGAAGAAATCTCTCTTCAAAAAGGTGATGAAGCCGGCATTAAAAGCGCTACTTTATATATTAAAGGTGCGTATGCATATGGATATTTAAAAAATGAACAAGGTGTTCATAGATTAGTTAGAATATCTCCTTTTGATTCAAACAAAAGAAGACATACATCTTTTGCATCAATAAGTGTTACACCTGATTTTGATGACAATATTGATATTGAAGTAAAAGATGAAGACTTAAAAATAGATGTTTATCACTCAAGTGGAGCTGGAGGACAGTCAGTAAATACTTCTAACTCAGCTGTTAGAATAACACACTTACCATCTAAAATTGTTGTTACTTGTCAAACTGAGAGAAGCCAATTATTAAATAAAGATAAAGCAATTAAACTTTTGAAAAATAAACTATATCAAATAGAACTTGAAAAAAATCAGAAATTACTAGATGAAGTAAAAGATTCAAGTAGTATAAACTTCGGTAGCCAAATTAGAAGTTATGTTCTTGAACCTTATAAGCTAGTAAAAGATCATAGAACAAACTACGAATCTACACAACCAGAAAAAGTGTTTAATGGCGAAATAGATGGATTTATAGATAGTATGCTGTTTAACGAAAGGAATTAAAATGAAAGTAGTATTAATAGGAACAGGAAGTATGCATAATGAATATAATAGTGCTTCCTTTTTAATAGATGATGACATTGTTATAGATATGCCAAATGGAATGTGTAAGAATTTATATAGAGTTGGAATAGATCCATCCACAATAAACTATGTATTACTAACACATTTTCATGGAGATCATTATTTTGATGTACCATTTTATTTATTAAGAAAATCAAAAGATAATAATAAGAAATGTAAAATATATTTATCAAAAGATGGAATAAAAAAATGTAAAAAGTTATTAATATATGCTTTTAAAAATCCTGCAAAGGATGTATTAAAAACAGTTAAACCATCATTTATAATAGATGATAAATTTAAAGTAAATAGTTATAAAGTTGAAAAAGTATTAGTTGATCACGGAAGACAAAAACCTTGTTATGGATATATATTTGATTCTGGTAAATTTAAAGTTGGTTTTTCAGGCGATACAACACTTTGTGATAATTTAAAATACATGTGTGAAGTATGTTCATGTGTCTTTTTAGATTGCATGTTTATAAAGGGAACTAATAAACATATGGGAATAGATTTTCTTGAGGAATTAGTAAACAAATACCCAAAAGTTAAGTTCTATCCTGTACATATGGAAAATGATACTAGAGAGAAACTAAAAGAACTAAACTTAAAGAATGTATTTGTATGTGATGATTACACAAAAATTGAGATTAAATAATTATTGTAAATTATATGCTTATGATATAAAATACAACACTATATGGTGATTTTAATGAAAGAAGAACAAGAAAAATTAAGTAAATTACTTAAAAACAAAACAGTTATTGTATCTTGTAGCGGTGGACCAGACTCCATGGCTCTTCTTTCAATTGTTAATAACATTAAAGATACTAACAATGTAAAAGTAGTTGTTGCACATGTTAACCATAAAGTAAGAGAAGAATCAGATGAAGAAGCTCAAATGGTTGAAAAGTTTGCAAAACAAAATAATGATATTTTTGAACTATATGAAATTAAAGAATATCATGATAAAACAAACTTTCATGAGGATGCAAGAAAGATTAGATATAAATTCTTAAAAGAACTAAAAGATAAATATAATGCTGATTATTTATTAACTGCTCATCATGGAGATGATTTAACTGAAACAGTTCTTATGAGAATAACAAGAGGAAGTAATTTAAAAGGTTATATTGGTTTTAAAGAAGAATCAGATTGGGAAAATATCAAATTATTAAGGCCCTTAATTAGAAGAACTAAAAAATATTTAGAACATTATAACATTGAAAATAATATCCCATATAGAATAGATAAAACAAATTACTCTGATGAATATACTAGAAACAGATATCGTAATGAAATAATTCCACTTCTTAAAAAAGAAGATGAAAATATTCATTTAAAATACTTGAAACTATCAACTGAACTTAATAAATACTATCAATTTGTTAAAGAACTTGTGAAAAAAGAAGAAAAAAATATCGTTGATGATGATGGAAATATTATTGTTTCAAAATTAATAAACTTACCTTCTTTATATCAAGAGGTATTAATTGGTGAAATGATAGCTGATATTCAGTTAAATGACTACTTACCATTAAATGACTCATTATTTAATGATATGCTTAATGTGATTAAAAGTAGTAAAACAAATGCACTAATTGATCTACCTAACAATTATGTTTTTGGTAAAGAATATGATAAGTTAGTATTTAAAAAGAAAGTAGATTCTGTCGAATCTATTGACTACATTTTAGAAAATGATTATATTGGTAATACTTTTGATATCATATTCACAGATGATTTTGATTCAAGTAATAATTGTATAGCTTTATCAAAAAATGATATCAAATTACCATTAAAATTAAGAAATAGAAAAAACGGAGATACAATTGAGGTTTTAAATTTAAATGGTAAAAAGAAAGTAAATGATATTTTTATAGATTCTAAAGTGCCAAGTCATAAAAGAGATATTTATCCATTACTGGTTGATAGTAATGATAATATTTTATGGATTCCTGGTATAAAAAAATCTAAGTTTGCTAAAGCAAAAAATGAAAAGTATGATATAATACTTTGTTGTAAGGAGAAAAGATAATGAAAACAAGAAAAAACGGAATACTTAAAAGTTTATATCCTTATTTTGTAATTGCCTTAATTTTCTTTGGCGTAATGTACTTTTTAAATTATGGAAATAAAGAAGTCCATGAATTAACATCAGGACAACTTATTAAAGAAGTAAATAAAAGTACTATTACTTCAATTAAAATTACTCCAAAAAGTAACGAAAGCATTTACATCATTGAAGGTAAATTAAATGATTATACAAAAGGTGAAAGTTTCAAAGCAAAAGTGCTTGAAAAAGATTTGCCTATTGTTACTGATTATGCAAATAATTTAGGTAAAGAATATAAAACAGAAAGCGATCCTGGATCAAGTTCTATTTTATACATTATTGTTAATATTTTACCTATAGTTATTATAGTAATTACTGCATATGTTTTATTTGGAAGACTTGCTTCAACTAATAAAAATAGTATGGATTTTGGAAAATCAAAAGCTAGACTTAATGATGGCAATTTCCAAGTTAAATTTAAAGATGTTGCTGGATTAAAGGAAGAAAAAGAAGAAGTTGAAGAATTAATTGACTTCCTAAAAAACCCAAAAAGATTCCAAAAACTTGGAGCTAGAATTCCTAAAGGAGTTTTACTTGTAGGCCCTCCAGGAACAGGTAAAACTTTACTTGCTAAAGCTGTAGCAGGTGAAGCAAACGTACCATTTTATTATATAAGTGGTTCTGATTTCGTTGAATTATTCGTTGGTGTTGGTGCATCACGTGTTAGAGATATGTTTAAAGAAGCTAAAAGAAATGCCCCATGCTTAATATTCATCGATGAAATAGATGCTGTTGGTAGACAACGTGGTACAGGACTTGGTGGTGGACACGATGAACGTGAACAAACACTTAACCAATTACTTACAGAAATGGATGGTTTTGGAGCTAACGAAGGTATTATTATCATAGCTGCAACAAATAGACCTGACGTTTTAGACCCAGCTCTACTTAGACCTGGAAGATTTGATAGACAAGTTACAGTATCACTTCCTGATTCCAAAGAAAGAAAAGCAATATTAGAAGTTCATGCTAGAAATAAGATTTTAGCTAAAGATGTTAACTTACAAAATATTGCTGAAAGAACTCCAGGATTTAGTGGAGCAGATATTGAAAACTTACTAAATGAAGCTGCACTACTTGCAGTAAGACGTAATAAATCAGATATTTCAATGGATGAAATTGATGAAGCAACTGACCGTGTATTAATGGGACCTGCTAAAACATCTAGAAAAATAACTGATAAAGAAAAGAAATTAGTATCTTATCATGAAGCAGGACATGCTGTTATTGGTATTAAATTAGAAGATGCTAATGAAGTTCATAAAATAACAATTATCCCTCGTGGTGTAGCTGGTGGATATACTATGATGCTTCCAAAAGAAGAAAAAATTGGTATAGCTACAGAAAAAGAATTACTAGCATCTATCACTGGACTTTTAGGTGGACGTGCGAGTGAAGAAATTTTCTTAGGAGAAATTACAACTGGTGCATCTGATGATTTTAAAAAAGCCACAAATATTGCAAGAAGTATGGTTACTGAATATGGTATGAGCGAACTTGGACCAATGCAATATGAACAAAAATCTGAAGGTGTATTCTTAGGTAGAGACTATGGAAAAACTAAGAACTTCTCAGATCAAGTAGCTTTAGAAATTGATAAAGCAACAAGAGATATAATTGAAAAATGTTATGAAAAAGCTAAAAAGATTATTAAGGATAATGAAGGTTTAGTTCATTTACTTAGTGAAGCATTAATTAAAAATGAAACGCTTACTAAAGAACAAATTGAAGCTATAGTTGCAACTAATAGTCTTGATTGCTTAAATGGAATTGCTTCTAATAATTCTTCAGAATTAACTTTAACTGAGCTTAAAGCTAAAGCTAAAGAGCTTAAAATTAAAGGTTATTCAAAGATGAATAAAGAAGAATTAGAACAAGCAATAAATGAAAATAAATAAGCCATAATTTTATGGCTTTTTTTATTGAAAATATAAAGACAATTTTTATTATTTATGATAAAATAACTATTAGTTGAAATATTCTATGAAGAGGTGGCTATTATGGCAAAAATTATTTCATTAGTTAATCAAAAAGGTGGAGTTGGTAAAACAACTACGTCTATTAATTTAGCTGCCGCTTTAGGTAAATTAGGTAAGAAAACTTTACTTGTTGATTTGGACCCACAGAGAAATGCAACAACAGGTCTTGGATATACAACAACAGATTTTGAACATGATATCTATGAAGTTATCACTGGAAGATGCACTGTTGAAGAATCAATATTAAAGACACAATTTGATAACTTATACCTACTACCTTCAACTATTAATTTAACTGGTGCTGAAGTAGAATTTATCAAAAGAATGTTTGAAGATAATACTTTTCATCAAAATGAACAATTAAAAATTATTCTTAATAAGATAAGAGATAATTACGATTATATTATTATAGATTGTATGCCATCACTTGGAATTATAACAATGAATGCACTTGTTGCTAGTGATTCAGTTATTATTCCAGTTCAGTGTGAATACTATGCACTTGATGGTGTTAGCTTAATACTTAATTCAATTATAATGGTTCAATCAAGTTTAAATCCTCAACTTAGAATTGAAGGAGTACTACTAACAATGCTTGATGGAAGAACAAATATTGGCTTAAGTGTAATTGAAGAAGTAAGAAGTTATTTTAAAAATAAAACATTTAATACAATAATTCCAAGACTTGTAAGATTAGTTGAAGCACCAAGCCATGGAAAACCAATAAATGTATATGATCCTGAAAGTAGAGCTACTCAGGCATATGCAAACTTAGCAAAGGAAGTGATTGAGAGAGATGGAAACGAATAATAAAAGAAAAGCTTTAGGTAAAGGCTTAGAGCAATTATTTTCAAACTCTGTTATTGATTTTGAAAAATTTGAAAATCAAATCGTTAACGATGCTAAAACTACTGGAGATGTAGTTGAAATTAATATTGACGAAATCAGAGCTAATCCATATCAACCAAGAAAAACATTTGATGAAGAAGCATTAAATGAACTTGCAAAATCAATATCTGAATATGGTGTTATTCAACCTATTATTGTTAAAAAATCAATAAAAGGTTATGAATTAGTTGCCGGTGAAAGAAGAACAAGAGCAGCTAAAATAGCTGGTTTAACAAAAATACCTGCAATCATTAAAGATTTTAATGATAATGATATGATGGAAATTGCTTTAATTGAAAATATTCAAAGGGAAAACTTAAATCCAATTGAAGAAGCATTATCATTTGAAAATATTATTAAATTAAGAAACTTCACTCAAGAAGAAGTTGCAGAAAAATTTGGTAAAAGTAGAAGTTATATTACAAATATTTTAGGTTTACTTAGACTTCCTGAATATACAAAAGAACTTGTATCAAATGGAAAGATTTCTATGGGACACGCAAGAGTTTTAAGTAAACTTGAAGATGATGAATTAATTAATACTTTAGCAACAAAAATCGTAAGAGACGGATTAAGTGTTCGTGATATTGAAAACTTAGTTAAGGAAGAAGATTATACTAAGAAGGTTAAAATAGTTAGAAATAATCCTCCAATGTATAATATCTTTGAAAATGCTATGAGAGAAAAAATTGGTACTAAAGTTAAAATTAAGAATAATAAAATTGAAATTCCTTTTGACTCTGAAAAAGATTTAGAAAGAATTTTAGAAATAATTAATATATCAATAGATGGTGAATAATTATGAAAGAATTTATTGAAGTATTAAAAGAAAATGAATTACTTAAATCTCTTCTTATTATTTTAGGTGGTATTATTTTATATAATGTTATTAAGATAATAATTAGATGCATAATAAAAAGAGGTAAGTCTTCTTTTGAAAAGAAAAGAAGAAATACCATTGTTAAATTATTAGAAAATATATTTAAGTATATTATTTTAATACTTGCTATTTTATATATCTTGGAGGTATATGGAGTAGATACTAAAAGCTTAGTTGCTGGTATTGGGGTTGCTGGAGTAGTACTTGGTCTTGCACTACAAGATTTTCTAAAAGATCTAATAAGTGGACTTTCTATAATGCTTGATAACTATTTTGTTATTGGAGATATAGTTGAGTTCGATGGCTTTACTGGTGAAGTAGTTGAATTTGGTTTAAAATCAACTAAAATTCAAGCTTTCTCTGGTGAAACATTATCAATAGCAAACAGAAATATTGATAAAGTTAAGAACTTAAGTCAAAAAACAGCTAATTTATTTATTAAAGTCCCAACAGCTTATGAAGCTAAAGAAGAAAAAGTAAAAAAAGCTTTAGAAGAAGCGGTAAAAGAAATAATTAAAACAACTGATGCCTTTGATGATTCTTCTTATTTAGGAATTGAAGAGTTTTCTGAAAGCTCAATTAATTATATAGTTAAGGTGCATTGCCCACAAGATAAGAGAATTCCTGTTAAAAGAGCATCTCTTAGCATTATAAAAAGAATATATGATGAGAATAAGATTAAAATACCATATAATCAAATAGAGGTGCACAATGCAAAATAGCTATAAATTAAATGATGTTGTTATAATGAAGAAACCACATGCGTGCCAAACTAATTTATGGAAAATAACTAGAGTTGGGGTAGACATTAAAATTAAGTGTATGAACTGTGGTAGAGAAGTTATGCTTGATCGTTTAGAATTTGAAAAAAAATTAAAGAAAGTAGTGAATGAAGATGTTCAAAAAGAAATTTAGTTTCCGTGAAAAAATGACACTTCACCCAATAATGACATTAATTATTTTGTGTGGAGTAGCTATTTTAGTTAGTGGAATCTTATCCTTTATTGGTGCACAGGTTACATATAACAAAGTAGATCCAAATTTACTTGAATATACACCTACAACAATACAGGTTAATTCACTATTTAGTTTAAGAGGCTTAAAATACATATTTTCAAATACTGTCTTAAACTTTGTATCATTTACACCATTAAGTAGCTTAATAATTATACTTATTGGTTTTGGTATTATGGAAAAAAGTGGTTTTTTAAAAACTGCTATTACACTTCTTACAAAAAATGCTAAAAAGAAAACAGTTACATTTGTATTAGTATTAATATGTATACTTCTTAGTTTAACTGGAGATTTATCATATGTAGTAATGATACCTTTATCTGGTGTGTTATTTAAATATGGTAAAAGAAATCCTGCTATAGGTATAATTGCAGCATTTGCAGCTCTTACTTGTGGATCAGGATTAAGCGTTTTTCTAACAAGTATTGATAGTACATTATTATCACAAACTCTTCTTGGAGCAAGCACTCTTGATCCAGGATATACAATATCTACATTTGCATTTATATTTATTATGATTGCTGCAATAGTAGCTGTTGCTTTAGTTATAACTAAAATAACAGAAGAATATGTTGCAAAAAGACATTCTAAATATGAATTTGAAGAAAAACAAGATGAAGAAGTTGAAGAAGAAGTTATTGGTAGAAAAGAATATCGTGGATTAATTCTTGCTTTAATTGGTGGATTTATATATTTATTAATATTTATATATAACATTATTCCAGGATTACCATTCTCTGGTAATTTTCTAGATTATAGTCAAGTTCACTATATAGATAAGTTATTTAGTTATAACTCATTCTTCAGTAATGGATTTGTATTTATAATTACTATGTTATTTGTTATCTTTGGTTTCTTCTATGGACTAGGAGCAAAAACTATTAAAAATAATAAAGACTTTAGTGATGCCTTAGGACATTCACTAGATGGAACTGGTAAAATATTAGTCCTTATCTTCTTTGCAGCAACATTTATAAGTATATTTAAACAAACAAATATAGGACCATATATTGTTGCAAATTTTTCAAACTTTATAGGTAATAATCATTTTACTGGGTTCACTTTAATAATAATATTATTCTTAGTAAGTGCTATATCAGCAATTTTCTTACCATCATCAATATCAAGATGGTCAATTCTTGCTGGTGCAGTAGTTCCAGTTTGTATGAATGCAGGTATTTCACCTGAATTCTCACAAACTATATTTAGATTCGGAGAGTGTATGTCAATAGGACTTACCCCTGTATTTGCATATTTCGTTATCTATTTAGCTTATTTAGAAAAATATAATCAAAAATCTAGACCACTTAGTCTATTTGAAACCTTAAAATACCAAATTCCATATAGTTTAGCAACAGGAGCAGTACTTCTTGTAATTATAGTTTTATGGTATATAATAGGTGTGCCTATAGGAATTGGAGCAACTCCAGCCCTATAGTAATTAAGGGAGGTTTATTAAATGTCACTTAAAGCAGGTATAGTTGGTTTACCAAATGTTGGTAAATCAACTTTATTTAACGCTATTACTAAAAAAAATATTCTTGCTGCAAATTATCCGTTTGCAACTATTGATCCAAATGTTGGAGTTGTAACAGTTCCAGATACAAGACTAGAGTATCTTGAAGAACTATATATTCCTAAAAGCTTAGTTCCAACAACATTTGAATTCACTGATATTGCTGGTCTTGTTAAGGGAGCATCATCTGGTGAAGGACTTGGAAATAAGTTTTTATCACATATTAGAGAAGTAGACGCTATCGTTGAAGTTGTTAGATGTTTCGATGATGAGAATATAACTCATGTTGAAGGAAAAACTGATCCAATAAGAGATATAGAAATTATTAATGTTGAACTAATTCTTGCTGATTTAGAAATTATTGAATCAAGAATTGAGAAAATTGCTAAAAAAGCTGAAACAACAAAAGACAAAGATTCTCTTTTTGAAGTATCAACATTAAATAAAGCAAGAGAAGCTCTTCTTGCAAATAAACCACTTAGATTAGTTGATTTTGATGAAGATGAAATACTTGTATTAAAACCATTTAATTTTATTACGTTAAAGCCATTAATTTATGCCGCGAACGTTGATGAGGAAACAGCTGTTACCGGGCACAACACATATACTGATTTAGTTAGCAAATATGCTGAAAATGAACATGCTGGTGTTATAGTCATGTGCGCAAAAATGGAAAGTGAACTTGCAGAACTTCCAGATGAAGATAAAAAAGTATTTTTGGAAGAAATGAGCATCACAAATAGCGGGCTTGATAAATTAATATTTGCAACATATGATTTATTAGGACTTGCAACATATTTTACTGCTGGACCAGATGAAGTTAGAGCATGGACATTTAAAAAGGGAATGAATGCAAAAAAATGTGCTGGTATAATTCACTCTGATTTTGAAAAAGGATTCATAAAAGCCGAAATTATGAGCTTTGATGATCTAAAAGAATTAGGTGATGAAAAGAAAGTAAAAGAAGCCGGAAAACTTCGTTTAGAAGGCAAGGATTATATTATGCAAGATGGAGATATTTGCTACTTCAGATTTAACGTTTAACATAATAAAAAGTTTTATTAAAAATAAGCGACTCATGATTGAATAAATCATGAGTTTTTGATATTATAGATATACATAATTGGAGTGGAAGTAATGAAAAAAGTATTAATTATTATTGGTAAAATTTTATCATTTGTAGGAATTACAGTAGCAGGAGTTTTAATAGCTTTACTACTTATTATAAATATGTTTTGTAATGGCTCAAGCGAAAAAGCAAGAGATGTGTTTGTTACAACAATGCTTGAAACAGGACAAGTTAAGTTTATTGTTCACTGGTTCTTAAGCGATAAAGAGATTAAAGAGATAGTTAAGAACAATTCTTTAAAAGATATGGATGCCGAAGTCGATACTAATTTGATTACTGTATCTAACAATGAAAATCAAAAAGATATTGAAATCGAAGAGGTTAATGGAGGATCATTTAGAGGAAAAATGATGATCATTAAAGACCCATCTAGAGTATTCTTGGCAACTACTTATCCATGGAGTGAATATGGTCAAGAACTTGATAAATTAGTTAAAAAATCAGGTGCTATTGGTGGAGTTAATGGTGGTCTTTATGTATCAACAGCTAATAAAGGTGGATATCCAATTGGAGTTGTTGTAAGTAAGGGTGAAATTCAATATAACAATACTGGAGGATATCCTGGATTATACTTAATTGGTCTTGATAATAATAATTTACTTCGAATAATTGAAATAACAGGAAAAAGTAAGAGTGCTATCGAAAAACTTGTTAAAGAAGAAGGTATAAGAGATGCTGTTACTTTCCAAGATGAATATTCAGATAAGAATAATCATTTTGTTAAATTAATAATTAATGGTGAAAAAAGAGAGTTAAACGGTTTAGGTAGTGGAGCAAATCCTCGTACAGTAATCGGACAAAGAAAAGATGGAACTATTCTACTTCTTGTTACAGATGGACGTGGTGATGGTGGACATTTAGGTGCAACAGCATCAGATTTAATTAAAGTAATGAGTGATTATGACGCTGTTAATGCTGCTAATCTTGATGGTGGTTCATCAACATCAATGTACTATAATGGTGAATACTTAAAAACAAGTGTAACAATGTATTATTCTAACTCATCATGGAAAATACCAACTGCATTTGTTGTTGGAGGTGAAAAATAATGGCAAAGAAAGCAAGAAAACCTCTATCTTTATATAAGAAATCACTTCTTATATATACAGGTATAATTATTTTATTAATAATTGCTTTATTAATATATGTTTCACTTTGTTTAAAAGAATATGATAAGTATGATTTAGATAATTTTATTAAATATAGTGTTGCGGATTTATCTAATAAAGATCTAGTAAATATAGTTGATGATAAGAAACTAGAAATAAGTAAATATGATAAAGTTAAATCTAAAAAAGAGGTTATTAAAGCTATTGATAAATCATTAGAAAATCGTAAAAAAGTTACATATAAATTAAATGATGAATCAAAAAATGAGAAAAAACCTATATATGACATTTATTATAACGGTAAATTAGTGTTAACAATGAAGTTAGCTAACAAAGGAAACATGCAAAAAATTAAACTTCTTAATTATACTAAATGGGAAGTTGTAGATGTTAAATCTCATATAGAAGAAGGCTTATATACAGTAAAAGCAGAACTTCCTGAAGATTACAAACTTTATATAAACGATAAAGAAGTAAAAGAATCAACTGATAAAGATGACCAAACACTTTCATTATTCGCACAATTTACTGATGTTCCTAAATTTAAAAGCTATGATATAAAAGGATTAATTGAAAAACCATCAGTAAAAGTTGTTGATAAAGATGGTAAGAAAGTTAAAACAATAACTAAAGAAGATGTTATAACTGTTGAAAACTCATATTTCAAAACAGATGATAATGACGTTGCACAAGAAAGACTTGTTGAAAAATTTGATATATTATCATTTGCTGAAAAATATAGTTTATTTTTAACAAATGACTTACGTGGTGGATATCATGGATTTAGCGTATTATCTCCTTATGTAATTCAAGGAACTGATATGTATAAAAGAATATATGATTGGGCACATGGAATAGATATTACATTCACATCACGTCATACACTTAAAAATCCAACATTTACAAATGAAAAATTAAGTAATTTTGTAATTTACTCTGATAAAGCATTTAGCGTTGATGTTACTTTAGAAAAAAACATGACAGTTAAAGGCGAAGATAGAGTAATGAAGATGAATGATAGATTATCATTTGTTTACTATGATGGTGGTTGGAAACTTATTAGTATGGAATCCATCTAGGGGGATAGATAAATGAAAAATAATGATGTAGTTGTCGTAATACCTACACTTAATCCAAACGAAAAGATTATGTCAGAGTTTATGGATAAACTTACAAAATCATTTAAAAATATAATAATAGTAAATGATGGCAGTAGAGATTCATATGAAAAATACTTTAGTGATTATGAAAAAAGGGGTATTAAAGTTCTAAAACATCACATAAACTACGGAAAAGGAAGAGCTTTAAAAACAGCTTTAAATTATATTCTCAATGAATATAAAGATATTAAAGCTATTGTAACCGCTGATTCAGATGGACAACATAGCCCAGAAGATATATTAAAGGTTGCAAATAAAACTAAAAAACATCCAAAAGCTTACGTTCTTGGATCAAGAAATTTTAAGCAAAGTAATGTTCCATTTAAAAGTAGATATGGAAATATCATTACAAGAAATATATTTAAAATATTTATTGGTATCAAAATAACTGATACACAAACTGGTTTAAGAGGAATGTC
>CADACC010000019.1 GCA_902786275.1 uncultured Erysipelotrichaceae bacterium
CGATATTCCAGTATTAAAACAACTAATTGATTTAAATAATTTAAGTTATAAATTCATATTAGACCCAATATATCAAATGAAAAATATAACAATTGACTTCGCAGATTCAGCATTAATATATAGTAAAGATAAAGCACATTTTATACCTAACTATTTTAAAGCTATTCATGCTGTTGCTAATAATTCAGAAGCATTTCATGAAGTATTAGCTAATGGCTTAGGAAATATTGGTGAAGGTTGGAATGCTCCAAAAGTAAGTTATGATTCTAATGGTAATATAATTACTAAACAAAACAAATTTCAAAGAGTATATGCTAACTTAGAAGCTATGCCAAAAATTGCTGAATATTTTTCACTTAAAGATAAATATATGAAACAAGCCAAAAAAGATTATGATGCCGGTAAATATAATGGAGATTATACTATAGGAAAATATGAACAAGATGTTTATAATACTGCTAGAGATAATAAACTTATAATACATGCCGGAAATATTGAAGGTATTATTGATGCTAAAGAATTTGGAGGTAGTATAGCGGTACAAAATCCCGGTTCTCAAATTGCTAAATATGGAAATGCTACAGAAGCTATAGTATTTAAACCTTTAGCACTAGATTATGCAAATGAAGCTAAATTATATAAAGGTGATGGTGGAAATGCTTTAGTGACTCGAAAAGATGGTACAACTTTTAGAACTAAAGAAAATCCTAATAAATTTGCATCAATGAAAGATTTCATAAATGATGATAAACCTGGACAAAGTGCAATTGTTAAATATAATGAAATGGTTGTTGAAAATGATAATAAGATACCTATAAATAAAGATACTGTAGAATATATATTAGTTAGTAAAAATACATCAGATGAAAAAATACAAAAATTCAAAGATGCTGGATTTGATGTAAGATATTCTACTGAAAAAACAAATACAAATAATAAAAATATATCATTTAAAACTATTCAAGAAGATATACTTAATAAAGCTATGCTAGATGCATCAGATGTTAACTTAAACTTCAATAGAGGTGGTAAAGTCACAAAAGCATTGAGTAAATCTGGATTTAAGTTCTTAAATGCTGGTATTCAAGGTTTTGATAAATTCGTTACTCACGTAGGTGAAGGTGTAAAAACTCCTAAAGGTATGGGTGCTGTAGGTATTGGTACCGCTGTAGCTAATGCATTATTAAATGGTGATGATGAAGAATATGATAAACTTCCATATTATTATAAAAATAATTACTACATGTTTAAAGTAGGAGATAATCAATATTTTAGAATACCTAAAGGTAGAGTTCAAGCTTTATATAATGTAATATTTGAATATGCTACAGGACTTAGAGAAGAAGATTCGGCTAAAGATTATTTCGATTCATTGACATCAGCATTTGATTCTGCAGTTTTACCTCCAGCTTTAGAAAGTGCATCTCCAATATCAGCTTATGTCCAATTATTTGAAAATAAAGATGCATTTGGTAATGAAATATATTCTAAAAAGTATGATACTACTGAAGAAAAAATTCAAAAGAGTATATATCATTTGTTAAGCAACTACTTTGGTAGATATGGTCGTATTGTAAAAGATGTGACTGACGGTGATAGTACTACAGATTTATTTAATGAATTTGATTTTTACAAAGATACTACTAAAGCAAATAAACATTATTCTACAGCATTAAGTTTAGTTGAATATTATCAAAACTCAGATAATGTAAAAACATTAGATGATAAAGCTATTAAGAAATATATTGATACTCAAAACTATGCACTGCGTAGTGTAAATTCAGAAATAAATAAAGGTAAAACTTCTGGATTAAAAACTCAAGATTTAAAAATGAAATATGCAGCTAGAGATGATATATTATTATCAATGATAAATAATCATAAGAATTTTGATAAAGAAGTAGATGCTAATGGTAATACTTGGTACTATTTTGATGAATATACATTCATGTATAATGCAAAAACACACAAATTCGTTAAAAAATAGCGTTTAAAATAACGCTGTTTTTTTATAGGCGATCCTAGCGGCCAGGCTAAACTTTTTATATTAGACGATAAATAATATTAAGTCGCCTAAGTGTATTAAACCTGGCGGATCCCAGGAGGCGCTTTTTATTCAGGGGATAATAAAAAAGACTAATTTTAGTCTTTTATTAAATTATTATATATTTTTACTGTATTATTATAATTTTCCATAAATGTGAGTGATGAAACGGATGTTAATCTATTCAATGAACAGTATAATAAATACTCATTATATGCATCTGTGATATTTTCAAACTCTTTATTCATTACTTCATTCGCAAAATACCATTTAGCAACACCATCATTCATACTCATATACATAATTAAGTTTTCTATAACTTTTTTTGATTTGCTAAAGTGATTATTATCTACAAGTCTTTTATATCTTGGAATAACCATATTTAATAATGCACTCATATTATCATAATCACAAAAATCATTTATATTAAAATCTCCAGAACCTTTATAACTATCAAAATCAAATGTAAATGGAAGTATTATGAATCTGTTATAAAAACCATAAGATTTATCATTTGCTTTTGGAAGTTTATTACAACTAAATATAAGTTTTGATGTACATTCAAATTCAATTGGGTCTCTATTTTTTCTATCAGCATTTATTAAATCTTCACCTGTTAGTTTTTTAACCATTTGTGAATCATCTAACAATTTAGCTCCAATATCATTTCCTATATTACATTTACTACTTATAAGAGCCGCAACTTTAAATCTATGATTCAAATCTTCAAGTGATAAGCTTGTTATATTTTCTTTACCTATAAAATGTTCTATTATTGAAGTATATTTTGATTTACCATTAGAACCGACACCATATAACATAAACATTTTTCTAAACTTATTTTTATCAAAAAATATATATGCAATAAATTCTAATAATAATTCGAATAACTCTTCATCATAATTTGCATATAACATTAATGCATCAGTCATAGGTTTAGTATCTACATGAGTATTAAAATAAACTGGAATACTAGTTGTTGTAAATATATTTTTATCAAATTCTTTAAATTCTCCTGTGTATAAGTTAACTAAACCATTTAATGTTTGAATATAATGTTTTGTAGGTTTTATATTACTATCAGACAAGTTAATATCTATATAATGTACTATTTCTTTTATATTATTTGTTGTTATATCAGGTATAAGTGTATAAATTATTTTTTCTAATCCTTTAGAGTTGTTTATATAACCTTTATCAGTATAATAATAAATACTACCATTATAATATCTACAACTATAAGCATCTATGATATAATTACCAACTAGATTTGTTTTTAATTTTCTACCTTGATAAAATGATAATCTTCGATCTTCAATAAATTCATTACTATCAACCATTGCATGAATTTCAGAAGTATTTAGTTGTTCAGCAAACATGTATTTATTTACTAATATCAATGTATTTTCTATTTCTTCTTTATTCATATTTAATTTTGACATTGGTATAATACTTCTAAATAATTCATCGTTTCTACCATCACCATCTCTCATATCTAAATAATTAGTTTTATGATTGAATGGAAATAACCATTTAGGTATATTATCAATCGGTGATTTATCATATATTATTTCTCTTAATACTCCATCATGCTTTAATATTTGATATGAATTATTTTTACCAGTTTTAATATCTACTGATAAACCTATAGGAGTATTAGAATGTATAGCATTTTTTATTTCATAAGGATTTTTAAATAAGAAGTGCATACCTCTTGAAGTTTTATAAACTCTAGTACCAATATTTTCTGATTTAACTATTTCTAATAATTTTTCAGCTTCTTTAGCTGAGTCAATATCAACTATTAGTTCATCATCTTCTAATATTCTACCATAAGAATCTTTATTTTTAACTTCATCTAAAGTTTTAAAATCTTCTAATTTAGATATAGGTTTTTTGTTTTTCAACTCTATATATCTCATTAGTTATGCACCTCCTATTCTAAAATATCTATAACTTTATTTAAATCAACTACTCTAACACCTTTATATTTTATGTCTTTATTTTCATCATTCATTACGTTTATATAAATACAATCTTTACCATTAATCTTTTTTATTTTTTCTAAGTTATCGCAATTATCTTCAATTACTAAATCAATATGGCCAAACTTTTCAAATATTGTAAAATCTTTTTTCTGAGTACAATATATATAATCATATACCAATTTATTATTTTGAAGCCATAATATAGTTTTTTCTAATTGATTATATTTAAATAATTCTCTAGCAGTTATAATATAAATCAAATAACCATTATCTCTTAAATATTTTAATAACTTTCTAGCTCCAGGACTGGCTTTACAATTATGTTTGAAAGCACTTTGTCTATATTGAGTTTTTAAATCTTTATATTTATAATATGATAAATCTTTTTTTATTTCATCTAGACTTTTATAATCTTTATCTAGCATCCAATTAAAATAATCTATTTGAGTTTTAGGATAAGTATTTAAAACTCCATCAATATCAATAATAGCTTTCTTCATATTTATTCCTCATCAAATATTGAATCTTTAACTTGTTCGTAAGTTGAATAACCATACATTTTAGTCATATCACCATAAACTGTGTCCATAGAAGTTGTATATTCTGTTTTATTTTGAGGTAGTGGTGAATACCATTTTGAACTTAATTCATGTTCTGATTCATTACAATAAAAATTATTTCTAGCATTTAAATCTACATTTATTGGGTAAACTTTCTTTAATTCTTTATATATTTTTAAAGCAAGTATATTATCACTTTTAGGTTGAACTTGCATATCTATTCTTTGTCTTAAAAAGTTTAAGAAATCAAATAGACTACCAGTCACATAATAAAATGTTTCCATTGTTCTAGGTAATACTAATCTAGCATCTTGAATATGTACTTTAGTTCCTAAATTATTACATATATCATCATATAGTTTATATGAATTTTTCATAATATTTATATATCTTTCAACATATTCTCTAGGACAATCATTTAAAAAACTTGGAATTATTATAGGTCTGTCTACAATATACTTATCACCAGTACAGTCAGCAGCAAATTGCAATCCACTATGTCTTAATAAATGAGTCACATCGTGTGTTGTAATACCTTCAATAAGTATTGTCACAGGAATACTTTTTAATGCTGTAGGTATTAACTTACCATCAAAACATAATTTCATTATTTCATCTCTATCTTTTGGTAATAATGTTTTTCTAAACTCTTCTATATTTTCATTCCAAGTAGCAGTCACTAATTCAGGAATATATCTTTCTAATATTTTGTAAGGAGTATAATTTAATAGTGTGACTTTTATATTAGCCAAATCATTAACAAATTCTCCATTCCAACTTTTTATTTTTCTTTTAATAAATCTTTTATTTTTTAATCTAAATTCCATAATTACACCTCTCTTTTAATAGTATTTTTATCAATATTCAAATTATATACTTTATTCAATCTATTGAACAAAACATTAAGTTGTAATAATTTGACGTTTCTATCACTATTCAATAATTTACTTAGTGTAGCTTTAGGTATACCAATTTTTCTAATGATTGAAGTATAACCTATACCATTATTGTGTAATAGATTTTTTAGTAATTGCAAATCATATATAACTTTTTTACCGCTATGTGCATACAAATAATTTAATTCACTAACATTAACATATAATAAACCATGTTTGTTTATTTTATTTTTTAAGTAGCGAAGTTTAGAATCAGATGCAAATTCTTCATCAGTAATTTTATCATATAATTTTTTTACTTCTTCTTCAATAAACATTTTATTCACCTCTCTTTATTTTATCTAATTCACTTATAAGATAATTATAATCTCTTGGAGCTATTTTGTAAACATATTTAGTAGCTCTTTTTTTAATTCTTTCCATTTGAGCATCTTGTATATCAGATGAATCACCATCATCAGTTTTAACTTCAATAAATACTGCTTTATTATTTATTGCTGCTACTAAGTCAGGTATTCCAGATTTAGTTTTATAATCTTGATTATATTTCAAACATATACCATAATTCTTATTTATTTCTTTGATAATTTTACTTTGAAACTTTGATTCTCTATTACTCATATTTAACTATATATTTAATAACGTCTTCTTGTTTAGTCTGAGTATGAGTTGCTGTTCTACCAATATCAACCCAGGTGCTTTGAGTTTTAGGATCGGTTATAGTATATATTCTCGGAGCATCATAGTAATTCTTAATTGTAAAATCATAATGTCCTGGATTTGAAATATATTCTACATATTCTGGAGTCATTCGTTTTATTCTAGAATTTTTATTACAATCATAAATGTAATTATAACCTTCTAAATTAGTTTTGTCAACTAATATATACTCTATGCTCGGTTCATTATTATTAAACTTTGTAGGAAATATAGTATTATAAACTGTACAACCTACTAAACCTTCAAATTTTTCTTTTTTAATATCACAGTGTATAACATACTTTTTATATTTCTTTTTTAAATGTTCATATACTAATTTTAAATCTATACCATAAAATGTAGTTAAATCATCACTCATAGCTGAAGGAGTTGCTTCTCTATTTTGTTTTTCTAAATAATTTCTTTTCATTTCTGGTGTAGGTTTATCTAATATTGTTTTAAAATCATTAGTATAACCAACTCTTATACCTTTAGTATATTTATCAATATTTTCAGTAGTATATGGTATTTCAAATATATTAAAATATTCTAATAATTCAGCTTGATTTTTATATTTCAATAATAATATAGCTGGTGGAGAATATTTTCCATTACCATATATTTGAAACTTTTCATTATTATAATTAAGACATGCTGCAATAACATAACCAGTTATGCCATCTCCTAAAATAATATTTTTCATTTTTTATCACTCTTTCTAATACCTATAGTAATAATTACTACAACTATAAGTAATATTATTTCAAATGAACTAATCACTAACTACCACCTTATATTCTTTTGTAGCAAGTTTTGATAATAAATATTCTATATTTATTTCTGTCTCTATATCATTCAACAATATAATTATATTTTCATCATTATTAGTTATTATATTTTCTTGACTTCTTAAATCTGCAATTTCTATATTATCTATAGTAGGATGTGTTATATCTCTACTATTAACTATTACTTTATATCTTTTCTTTGGTAAATTATCTTTATTTACTGAATCATATATAAGCTTAGCTTTATTATACATTGTTCCATCTATGACTACATATAATTTATTATCTCTAATATATTCACGAAACCTTTGTTGATAATTACCACAATCTCTGTAAATATCTCCACTTTTAGGATTAACATATAAATCGTCACATAATCTTTTCTTAGATGCTATATATACATTTATATAATTTATTACTTCTAACATATTATTCTTTAATCCTTTCTTTAGATTCATATATACTTATTCTTTTATGAGCAATACTTTCGTAGTAATCTAAATCTAAATTATTAAAATCAAAGGTTAAATCATTATCAACATATACTCTTTCGGATGTATCTTGAAACTTAACTATTTGAGAGTAAATATTACCAGTTTTCTTTTCTTTTGCTTTATCATTTATTTTAAATACTCCACCACAATTAGGTTGTATAGTATTATATATTCTATTTATTTTACCAATAGTATGATACTCACCATCTTTAAACCATTCATTTCTATTATAACTAGGTCCAGACTTTATTATTTGTTTAAATCTAGTTTTATGATTTTTCTTAGTAAAGTCTAATGTTTCTTTAATAGGAATATTATATAAGAAATAATTACATAAGCAATCATCTATAACAGATAAACTACTTCTTATTTGAGCTCCAGCGATTGTTTTACTATTATATAAATATTGAGCCGCAAAACCACCAATAGCTTTTATTGATGTAGCATATAAATATATTACTCCATCCTTTTTACAATAAAAGTTCAAATGTTTCAAATAATATTTATCTAATATATCGCTAGGAATGTCGCTTTGTAGAGCTTCTAGAATTTCTTTATTATTAGTTATAAAATCATATTTATTATATATATTTTTAAACTCTTTTAATAAGTCTATAACTTCTACTTTAACTCCTATTTTAGCACAATCTTCGATTAGACTATAAGTATCTTTATTGTTATTATCAACAAATAAAATATAGTTATTAACGTCTTTTTGAATTAGTTTATGAGCTATATCTATTTCCATAGTCATGTGAGATTGTTGTTCCCAATATGAAACTATTTCTCTAACTTTATCTTTATTTTCAGGAATTATAATAATACCATCTGTATTAGATTGAATTAATTTACAATAAGGTTCTAATAATTCAACTAAAGCAGTTAACATTAATTGACCTGCTATACAAACATTATTACTATTATGAGGATCGTACATATCATTAAACTTAGCTTTTTCACAACCATAAGTTGTATTTAATGGAAGCTTTAATACTTGTGATTTTTTCTTATCAGCTTTATGATGTTCTTTATCTAAACTATCATTGTATGTACTATCATATTCTCCATAATAAGAATGAGTTTTATAAAATTCTATCTCTTCATCTATAACAACTTGTAATTCTTCACCATTTCTAGCTTTAACTTTTCTTCTATTAAAATACATTGATATAAACTTTCTTTTACCTTCTAAAGGCATTGCTCTACTTAAGAAATTATAATATATCATCAATGACGGATAATATGAAGCAACATCTATTAGCCATAATTCTCCATCATAGAAGAAGTTAGGTATAGCTCCATGAAGACCACCAAAAGCATATACATGTGGTACTCCAGCAATATCTATATTCAACTTATTTTTATAATCTATCTCTTGTTTATAAAAATCCAGAACACTTTGATTTTGAGGAACTATACCTAAACAACTAATATCAAACGGTTTAAATTCATCATCAAATTTAACAGGTTTACAATCAAATAGTTTAGCACATAATTGAGCATTTGTCATACTTATGCATCTTTTTGGTAAATCATATTGTAGAATAAGATTAAGTTTTGTTATAATACCACCTATATTATTTTCAAAAGAAGTTATTAGAGCTCTAACATCAGCTTTACAATAATATATTGTTTTTTCTAATTCTTCTTTAGTTAATAATCTATCAGTATCAAATTCAACTTCAGTAGTTATTACTGGTAAATCTAAATAAGCTTCTTCTTCTTTTAAACTTATTCTTGCTGCATCTTGCATAATATCTATATATAAGAAATTATATTGTCTCCAATTTTTAACTTGCATTTTCCAACTAATATCTTTTTCAATTATTTTATCTGATACTTCTTTTGGATTTTTACCTTCAATAATACTAACCATTATTCCGTTATCATATCTAGAACTATTTTTACCTATGAAAATGCCGTTATCTTTATTATCTCTATAATAATCAATAAGTTGTATACGATTATTAAGTATTACTAAATCTTTAGTTTTGATGTTTTTATTTTCATCTAACCAATATTCAGTTATACAAACTAACCAATCATATTTAAAAACCTCAAAGTCGAAAAATATAGCTTTAGCACTTTTCATATTAACCTTCTTTCATAAGTATATCAAATACTTCCTTCATGATAACTTTTTTATAATTCGTTACAGTTTTTAAATATATTTCATACTTATCATCTGCTTGAATTAAATTTGATTTTAATAACATATACAATTTAGATTCTACGAATTTTTTAACTGATGAATCTTCTTTCTTTAGTTTTAATAATGCTTTTTGTTTTGCAACTTCTAATTCATTTATTAAATCTAAATACGTTTTTTGATTCAAAGTTATATTATCCATAGAATCTAAAATCATATTATAAACCTCTATTTACTTTAACTTTATTAAATGCTTCTTCATCATAAGTGACTTCGAAACATTTATCTAACATTTGCTTACAGAATGTTACGATTGAATCTACATCAGTGAAAGTAGTTGGAGTAATACCAGCAAATTCAGCCATTTTATAAATTCTCTTTATACTATTTTCAGCAGTTTTAACTGTTAAGTGTAAGTTATTATAAATGTTTCTACCAGTAAATTCACCATCAATTACTTCCATAACCATAGATACATAATCATTTCCAGATTGACTAGTTTTCTTTTCAACATTAGCAACCTTTACTCTATAATCTCCTGCAGGAAGTGGTGTAAATTCAGCTTCCTCAAAATCATTTTTCTCAATTAATCCTTGAGTTAATTCTAAAAAATCAAACATTATTTTACCTCCATTTCTTTAGTTTCTTTTCTAGTATTATATTCTTCAATAAAGTTTTCTTCTTGAAGCATTAATGATATTAAAGATGATACACGATTTAATAATTTATCAAAATCTTCATCTTTAACATCCATATCTTTTAATGCAGCAATTGCATCATCTAATTTTGTGTCATATATAACACGTGTTTCTCTTAATTTTTCAATTATTTTTTCCATATTATTTCTCCTTCTTTATAGCCATTGAGACCGAACTATCAACATTTGTTTCTTTTAAATAATCTTCGTAAATACCGTCTGCTTTAAGTTTATCAGTATCTACACCTTTACGAGTATATGATTTTTTATAACTTAATATCATACCTCCTAAATCTATTGAATTAACTGGAATTTCTCCAGATTCAACCATTTCTTTGAACTTATCTTTAAGCTCAGATTCAAACTCTTCTACTTGTTTTTTATAATATATAAAATTATCAATAATTTCTCTACGTTGCTCAGTAAGACCAAGTTCTTCATAAGGTATTAAACTATTGTTCATAAGTTTTTAACACCTCCAATATTTCTGGTTTTATTGATTTTTGAACTTCAGCATCTTTATAATTATTTCTATATTTAGACATACGAGCTATATAAGTATTTCCTAATTTTTTACAATTAACTACTACATCAGCTTTACCTTCTAATAATATATAAAAATCTTCTTTTAACATGCTTATTGTCACCATCTTATCATCTACAACTTTATCTACTGTATGAGTTATAACAACTACATAATATTTATTAGTTAAAGTTTTTAATGCTGAGATAACATTTTGCATATTAACTTTTCGTTCTGTATAACCTGTTGCATAACCAGGAACTTTGCTTAAATTATCAACTTTATATTTTTCAAGTACATAACCTTCACAAATATCAAATATATCTTCGATTAAATCTATAACTATAGTTTGATATGTTGTTTCTGTTTCATTAAGTTCTTTTAGTACTCCAAATAATAATTCCATTTTTTCTTTATAAGTTTTATATTTCTTATCATTTAAATATATACTTGGAGTTGTCACTTTACTACAATTTCCATCGGTGTTTATTAAAATCGGATTTGGAAATTTACAAGCATTATATGTTTTACCACTCATTGCTGGACCACCGATAACAAACATCTTTGGAGTTAAATCAATTTTTGTAGGTTCATTTTTAGGTAATAGACTCATTATTATTCCTCCTTTCTCTATTTACCAGAACTTCCGAGACCATTCTGACCACGCAGCTTTAAGCTATCAACTAATTTGAAATTGATGATTGGTATAATTACTAATTGTGCTAGTCTTTCGCCTTTATCGAAATGTGCCCAATGTTCAGAATTATTCGATACCATCATGTGAATTTCACCAGTATAACTAGCATCGATTGGAGCATTACCAATAGTAATATTTTGTTTTGATATACTACTTCTTGTAATTACTTGAGCCATA
Organism: uncultured Erysipelotrichaceae bacterium; assembly: GCA_902786275.1. Taxonomy (GTDB): domain Bacteria; phylum Bacillota_I; class Bacilli_A; order RF39; family UBA660; genus RUG13160. The sequence goes on from CADACC010000019.1 coordinate 11,713, forward strand.
ACTCCAGTAGGTAATTTCAAACCAAAACCACAACCGACCGTTACTGTAGAATGAGGTGCTATCGCTATTTTTTCTTTTAGCCTTATATCAATTCCAGCATCATTGTCATAGTCTGATTCTTTAATCATCTCATCCAAATCTAAAGCAGAATATTTGATAACTTCGATCTTCATTTTGACCTCCTTTCATAATATAGAAATTGTCGGATTATCTAACTTACATTTGAGTATTAATCTTGTCAATAGATTTAATATTATACAACTGACCAATATAATTTTTAAGAGATACATTTATATTCGGTGTTTATAATCTTTACGTAGCCGACCTTATTTATATATCTATATTTATTATATACTTTATGTTTTATTTTGTAAACATCTAATAATAATCTTTTAATAATTCTTGTAAACTCTTTATAATAGTTTTTAATTTACGACTAACTTGAGCTTGACTAAGACCATATTTATCAGCTAGTTGTCGTTGTTTAATTCCATTGAAATAATAATCTAAAAACATTTGTTTATATTTTTGTTCATGTTCATCTAAATATTTATATATTTTATTAAGTATATCTTGCTTATCTAGTTCATAATCTATATCTACATTTCTTTCATCAGCTATAAAATCAAATATATCTGATTCTTTATCATCACTATCACTAACTATATTATCTACAAAACTTAGTTTTAAATGTTTATCTCTAAAAGAATATTTATATTCATGGAATAAAGCTATGTAAACGTATGTTGATAGTGCAATACCTCGAGAAGCATCAAATTTAGTTATTGCTCTAAACATTGCCATCTTGAGGTTTTGCATCATATCTTCATCATTTAATAATCTATACTTTGTAGCAAACTTATATACAAGTCTTTCATTTTCGATATACATTTTATCGAAGTCGTTAAGCATAGTTTTTCTCCATTAATTTATCTGTAAAAGATTGTCCTTTCTTTAATGTTTCTAAAACTTTTTTATCAATATCATTTATAAAGTAATAGTATTTTTCTACTTCATAATTATCTAATCTATTGATACGACCTTTACTTTGTTTAAATATTCTTTTACTATAAGGAAGACTAAATGCTATATAAACAGTACAATCTCTAAAACCATTTATTCCTTCAGAACCTACACCATAACTTATCATATTTATTTTTCCAGGAGTTGTAGTTTTAAAATCATCTTTAGTAGTAAATAAACTATATTCAAAACCCATAGCTTGTAAATATTTCTCAATTATAGTTCTTTCATTTATATAGTTATAATAAATAATAATATTTGAATCTTTATTTTCATCTAATATTTCTTTAAGTTTATCTAATTTTATAGTATCTAATAATTTGAATTTATAAGTATCTTCATCATCTTCTAATAACATAAAACTAGCCATCATTCTTTTCATATAACTATTTTTAGCTGGAGAATCGATTATATAATCTTTATATACTTTACTTTTTAATATTGATTTATATTTATCAGTTAATTCTTTATTTATAGGAATATATACTTCATATTCTTCAACTTTAGCTTTACGAACTTTATTATATACTATACTTATATCATCTTTCATATCTAATAATTGATATTCATTAACATAACCTATAACTTCGTAAACATAAGGATTCCAATAACTAGGTCGTTGTATAAAATATCTACTTGCAAATGCTGTATAACTCATAAATGATTTTCCATATATTATTCTAAAATATATATAGAAATCTTGCCATTCATAATTTTCAGGAGTTGCTGTTAATAAATACTTTAATCTAATTGTATCAATTTTTAATAATATTTTTTTAGTTGACTTATTTTTTCTGTTGCTTATATGATGTGCTTCATCTATAATAGCTACATCATATTGAGTTTTTAATATTTCTTCTAGATATTTAGCCATACATACTTTATTATAACTATAAATATCATAATTAGTAATTTCTAACTCTTTACAAGTTTCTTTCCATTCTTCAACCATATTTGCTGGAGATAATATAAGTAATCTACCTTTACCATATTTCTTATAAGCAAACATTGAACAATATGTTTTACCACTACTAACACTCATAAGCAGCAATTTTGATTTACTTAATTTGTTAACTATTTCTTTTTGATAATCATATAAATCTTCATACTGCAAGACTATCACCTCACTTACTTAAAACTATCCATAAAAGTTTCTACCATAGAATTTTGAGTAAATATCATTGCCTTATAATCTTCAATATATTTTTTCATCAAATGACTATTAGCAATATAATTATATAATTTAGAATATTCGCTACAAATATTATCTATTTGTTTTGCTAATACTTTAACATCTTCAAACTTAATAACATGAAACGTTAATCTTTTTTCTAATTCTTCATCATTTAACTCTTCTATAGTTATATTTCTAATTTTTTTACCATTTTCATCTAAAACATCTTTACTTAATGTAGTTAATAAACAACTCTTTAAATTATTTCTTAACATATAATAAGTAATTTGTTTCATATATTTATCTATATTTTCTTTACCAGAATATGTTTTACATTCCCAAAGTGGTTCTTCAGCATTTTTATCATAACCATCAACATTAGTTCTTGATTGTTTAGATTCATTTATTGATACTGCTGGACGATAATTTCTTTTAAACTTTCTATTTACATAATCTCTAATTATTTCTTCAGCTTTATGACCAAATGTTGCCCAATCAGGTTGAACAGTATGAGAACTATCTATATAACATAACTTTTCAAATATATTCTGTATAATATCTCCTTTATAGAAGTCTTCAAAGATTTTATTTAACTCAGAACCACCAATATAAAAGTTTCTTTTATTAGTGACTGATTCATTTTGTTCCTCAGGTGAGTCAGTATAAATCCATTGAATCATTTTATCACCTCTCTTATACTACTTTTCTATCTTTATATGTTGCTATAAAATCTGCAACATGCAACCAAATTGTTTTATCATCTTTATTATATAAATTAGATGAATTAAACAAATCTGACTTATCATAACCATTCATATGACTTATTATACTATTTATTTCTAAATCATTTAAACTAAAACCTTCTTTTAATAATATAATAACTGACTTATGACCATGACCTATTGGATTTTCATCATCAAATTTCCAATAATCAACTTGTGTCCAATTTTGACCTATTTTAACATTTTTCTTTTCTTTATGATAACATCCAGCTTTACAAATATCATGTAATAAACTCATAATTATAATAGAGTTTATGTTAATATCTAAATTAAATGCTTTATGTAATATCTCAAATGCATCATATACTTTTAAACTATGTTCACAAAGTCCTCCAGTATAATTCTCATGATATTGAGTAGAAGCAGGAGCTTCAAAGAAATCTGTTGTTTCTAAATATTCAATTATCTTATCAACTCCAGCTCTATTTGTTGTTTTTAATAATGTTATAAATCTTTCTTTATTATATACTGCATCTGTCATATTATCTTACTCTTTCTACATTAATTTCAAAATCATCTGAATATCTTAATGCATCTTGTGCACAATCTAATACTTCATCCATAAGATTACTATCATTATAAATATAATCTTCTAAACATCTATCATTATCTTCACAAAAATCTTTTAAAGGTATATAGCATTCCATATCTGTATCAATATCTACTCTAATATTAACATCACATCTAAATTCATAATTTTCTAGAAATGCTGCTAACTCATCAGGAGTATGATATTCTAAACAATCATAAATATCAGAATTACCATCTTGACCATATTCCATAAGAGTATCATACATTTTCTTATGCTCATCATCTAAACCTTCATATAAATTATTCATTATTTCTTCTTTACTTATTTTGTTAATAAATACTATATATTTAAATTCAGATTCAATTTTAGCTTTAGCTTCAAATTCATTAGGTACAACATTTAATACTTTTATAGCTGGATTTGGAATAATTTCTTCAATTTCTTGAATGTTATAATTTTTAATTTGTTCTTTGAAATTATTAAAGTTATTATCATTATTATATATAACTTCTATTTTGCCTTTATATTTATTATTTAATAATTTAACAGCTTCATCAAAGAACTCTTTATCTTTCCAAGTTTTTGAAGCATCTTCTAATTCTTTAACTATTTTGTCATTATCATATATCATATTATTTCTTATACGATTATATAACATTTCTAATTTTTTATCATTATTAGGATTTAATAAATATACCACGTAATTAACTGGATTTTGATTATATAATTCTAATAATTCATCTACATTTCTTCCAAACTTAATAGCATAAGCTATATTTGACACTATACCTCTAATTTGAATATTCTTATTATACTCATTAGCATTTAACCAAAGAGTCGATTTACCAGTACAATCTGGACCATCAATTGTTATAACATATTTTTCATCCATTTTATTTGACCTCCTTAATCTTTGAAAAATAAATTAACTTCTGATTCAGATAAAGTTGTAATTAACTTTTCTTTATCATAAACATTATAGTATGTACCATATTTAGGATCGGATACTTTTTCAAGCTCATATTCTTTATCTTTATCAAGTCTTATAGCTTTATTATTCGTATCTACATAACCATATATGCTACCACTTAATTTACAAAGTTTCTTCATTTGACACCTCCTTATTTTATATATCTATATTTATTATAATATATTATATATAAATTGTAAACACTAATTATTTCTGAGCCAATAATTCTTTTAATTCTTTAATCTTTTTTCTTAATTTTATATTTTCGTTTTTATAATGCTCCATAGTCATTGCTTTAGAATATGCTCCATTTATAATTTCTTTATATAAATCAGACTCAATTGTATCTACTAGTGCATTATATTTATTACATACCGAATTATATTTCATTAATAAATGTAAATACATAGGACGTTTTTCAAATGTTTCTACTTTCGTAAACTTCTTCTTTCTCATACTAACCTCTTATTTCTTTTATTCTTGCTGGAATTACTTCTGTTAAATTACAATTATCACATTGCATCTTTAAATACTGGCCACGGATTATTACCATAACCTGTAAAAGTTTCTCCACAAATACAACAAATATTAGTCATAGTGCTCTTAGTTTCTGCTTTTTCTCTAATTAAAGCAACACAAGCATCTACATATTTTTTATCATCTAACCAAAATTCATCAGTTTCTCTAATATAATCAATAATATCTTCTAAAGACATTCTTTTTAAATCATCTTTAGTTGGATTT
>CADACC010000020.1 GCA_902786275.1 uncultured Erysipelotrichaceae bacterium
TGTAAATTTATCCTCATACTTTTGACTATTAGAAATAATAATATCAGATGTGTTATTTACAGTAATCCAAGGTAAAATTTTAGAAACACGTTCGTTTAATATTGCTATAAAAGTTTGTCTCATATCATCTGATATTTTATATGGAGTTGGAAGTTCACCTAAATCTATTGTTTCAAAATATTCTGATAATACAGTTCTTGTTATAACATCAAGAATTTTTTCAGTATTTCTTTCTTTTGCATAATCTAAACAATTATTTACTGTATAAGTAACATCAATTGTACCTTTAACTACAGACTTATCAAATGTAAAGAAATCTTGAAATTTAGTTTCAAGAGTTTTATTTCTTTCTCCTGCACATATTACATTTCCATAAAAATAAGATTGAAGAAGTTTAAAAACACTTTGTCCACTTGTTATTACCCTTCTTTTACCTTTTCTATTTTCTTTAACAACAAATTTTGTATCTTCAGCTTTATTTATTTTTTCCATAAACAACACCTTCTTATAGGGTTTAAAAAAACACTAATCTTCCCCTTTTTTTGCTGAGTTATTATACACTAAATATAAAAATTATATAGAATTATTCATATAATATATGTTAATATATTATAAGTAAGGTAGATGACTAGGTATGAATTATAACATTTTTAGAGCATATGATATTAGAGGTAAATATCCTGATGAAATTAATGAAGAAATAGCATATAGATTAGGTCAAGCATATGGATCATATATTCAAGAAAAATGTGCTGAAACATCATGTGTTGTAACTCACGATAATAGATTATCATCTGAAAGTTTAAATGAAAACTTAGTAAGAGGTATTTTATCAACAGGTTGTAATGTTTATGACTATGGTCTTGGAACTACTCCAATGCATTATTATGCAAGATACTTAGAACATAAATTTGGAGTAATGATTACAGCTAGTCATAATCCTAAAGATGAAAATGGTTTTAAATTTTCACTTGACCATGTTGCTAATGCTCGCGGAGAAATGATTGAAGATTTTAAAAACTATTTTATAGCAGGTAACTTTAAAACTGGTCAAGGAACCCTATTTAGAGATAGTATTGAAGATAAATATATTAAATATATGGTAGATAATACTAATATGGGAAATAATAAGCCTAAAATTGTTCTTGATCCAGGAAATGGTACTACTTGCGTTATAATTAAAAAGATATTTGAAGCGCTTAATATAAAACCAATTTATATTAATGATGTTAGTGATGGTAACTTTCCTTCACATCATCCAGATCCATCTGTTCCAGAAAATATGACTCAATTAATAGATGCTGTTAAGAAAAATAAAGCTGATTGTGGTTTTGCGTTTGATGGTGACGGGGACAGAGTTGGTATGGTAGATGAAAAAGGTAATATCGTATCAACAGAAAAATACATGATTATTATCATTAGAGAGATATTTCAAAAAGCATTTAGTAAGACTTTCTTATATGATATTAAATGTTCTAATGTCTTAAGAGATGAAATTCTAAAACTTGGTGGCACTCCACTTGAATACAGAACTGGTGCTAGTTATACTGAAGCTAAAACTAAAGAAGAAAATTTAGCTTTTGGTGGTGAATATTCTGGTCATATATTCTTTAGAGATAGAGATGCTTGTATTGGTTCAGGTATTTATGCTGCTTTAAGAGTTATAGAAATATTATCAAGAGATAAATCTGCAACTATCACTAAACTACTTAAAGGTATTAAACAATATGAAAATACTCCAGAAATAAAATATAATGTCGGTGATGACAAAAAATTTGGAATCATTGAAAAAATTCGTGAATACGCACATAAGAATAATTACTTCACAAATGAAATAGATGGTGTAAAAATCATATTTACAAATGGTTGGGCTTTAATAAGAGCAAGTAATACTGGTCCTAACTTAACAATGAGATGTGAAGCTGAAAATAAAGAAGACTTAGAAAAATTAAAAAGAAATATTGAAAACTTAATTGAATATTATAAAAACAATTAAAAAGAATGAGCTGTTGCTCATTCTTTTATTTTATTATACTTTCAAGTGCTAAGGTAATCATGTCATTTAATGATTTTTCTCTATCTTCAATACTTAAAACGATATCAGAGAATTTTGAATCAACTGCTGTTGCCATAACTGCAGCTTCTTTATTAAATGAGTTTGCAACATGTAAAAGTGCAAATCCTTCCATTTCTTCACCTAATAATTTTAGATAATTTGGAACTCTATCTAAAATTGCATCTATATCTACATATGGGCCAAATACATCAGTTGACATCATTGTTCCTTCATGTATTTTTAAATCTAGTTCTTTTGCAGTATCACTAATAGTTTTATTTAACTTTTTAGATCCTTCAACAACATTTTTAGTATATCCATCATAAGCATAAGCAAATGTAGATTCACTATAAACATTAGATGCTAAAATAATTTCAGGAACTTTAACTTCTTCAGATACAACACCACATGTACCAATTCTAATTATTTTATCTACATCAAAGAAGTGAAATAATTCAAATGAGTAAATACCCATTGAAGGCATACCCATTCCAGATCCCATTACAGTTATTTTTTTACCCTTATACATTCCAGTAAAACCAAGCATATTTCTTACACTTGTTACTTTTTTAGCATCTTCCAAGAAATTTTCTGCAATATATTTAGCTCTTAGAGGATCTCCTGGCATAAGCACTAATTTTGCTATATCACTATTATTTTCTACTTTAATATGTATAGGATTTTCTCCAATAAACATACTAATCACTCTCCTATTATTCTTTATTTATCTTAATTTAAAGTTAACATAAATACTATAAGATATCAATATTAAGAACTATTTGTTATGTAAAATAAAAAAGATATGATGAACATATCTTTTTTATTTTTCTAAATTTATTACTAAAGTATCATCTAGATTAATCTCAGAGCCTTCAGAAATACTTGTTGATGCTACTTTACCATAACCATTTACCTCATAATTAATACCAATTAGTTTAGCAAACATTATTGCATCAGCACTAGACCATTTATTCATATTTGGCATTATATATGGTTTTTTATTAGTAACTAAGAATACTGTTTCACCTTTTATAACAGTTTGATTTCTAAGAGGGTTTTGATTAACTATCTTATTTCCTTGACCAATAACAATAACTTTAAGACCAAGGTTTTCTAATTTAGTTTTTGTATCCTCTACATTTTGATTAATATAACTATCAAGATTTATTTGTTTAGTAGTTACTTTTTCATCTTCTTTTTTATAGTTTATATTAGCGTAGTTTGCTATTTCTTCAACAACAGTAGTAACACATCCTGCTAAATCTTTTGTTGTACCATGCATCTTTTTAACAGATACATATAAAATGTATTTTGGATCATCTTCTGGGAATATACCAGCAAAGCTTTTAATATAATCATATTCACCATGAAGGTATCCACCCTTAGGACTTGCTATCTGTGCTGTTCCAGTTTTACCTATTAATGTAACGTTATTAGGAATCCATACGTTTGTTAAACCTTCATAAACCACATTATGCATTAAACCTTGCATATATTTTATATTCTTATCTGATGCTACATCTCTTACAACAGTTCTTTTACCTGTATATATAGTGTTTCCTTCATTATCTGTAATATGATCAATCAAATATGGTTTAATCATAGTACCATTATTTGTAAGGATTGTTAATGCTTGAAGTGTTTGAATAGGCGTTGTTGTAATACCTTGGCCAAAAGATGCATTAGCAAGTTCTGATTTATACGTAAAGTTTATTTTACCATTTTGCTCACCTGGAAGTTCTATTCCTGTTTTTTGACCAAAACCAGCTTTTTGATAGAATGTTTTTAGTTTACTTACACCTAAATCCATACCAAGCATGGTAGCGGCAACGTTAGATGAATAAGCAAATCCTCTATCAAAAGATATTGTACCCCAGCCTTTATTATTAAAGTCATTAATTCTAACATCTGCTACTTCTATATGACCAGATTCATACATTTTAGATCCATCATATGAACCATTTTCCATAGCTGCTAAAAATGAAAATATTTTCATTGTAGAGCCCGGTTCATATTGATATGCAACTAGTGGATTTAAATAAGATTTAATTGTATTAGTATCATTAGGATTAAATGTTGGAGATGATGCTGATGCAACTATAGCACCAGTTTTGGCATCCATAACAGAGAATGTTACCCATTCAATATCTCTTTCACTAGTTAATTTCTTAACTGCTTTTTCTACAATAATTTGTATATTATTATCTATAGTTAAATAAACATTTTGACCATCAATTGGGTCTTCAGTAATTGATGGCGTATTTGGTATTTGATAACCATATAAATCTTTTTGATAAATCTTTTTACCATTAGTACCTTCAAGTTTATTATTATAAGATTCTTCTATACCAAGTTCACCTTTAATATTACCTTTTTCATCTGTTTTAGCATAACCAACTATATAAGATGCAAAAGCTCCCATCTTATAATATCTTTTTGTGCTTACAGTAAAATCAATCCCTGGTAGTTCAAGGTTTTCAATTTCTGTTTTTTTAAGTTCAGATAAATTTCTACCAGCTGAACCAAATTCAACTTGATATTTATCTTTATTTAATTGTTTTAAAATAGATTCTTTATCAGTATTTAAATGTTCGGCTAAAACCTCTGCTGTATATTCTTTATCTACTACATGTTGAGGTTTTTTCTCATTTTCACTTCTTTTTGGATCAAGATAAGCAATTAAAGTATATGAATTAACACTTTGAGCAAGAATCTCTCCATTTTTATCATAGATAGTTCCTCTTTTTGCATATAGAATATCTTCTTGAGTGTTTCTATTATCTGCAAACTTCTTTATATCAATACCATCTACTTTTTTACTTATTCCAATATAAATTGTTTTTAAAATAATACCGCAAAATAAAAGAAGAATAATTACGTTAATTATACCAGGTCTTCTTAACGTTATTCTCCTTTTTTTCATGCTTACTCACCTTATTCTGATACAATTTTAATATTGTCATTATTATACGATAGTCCAAGCTCATTTGCAATAGACTCTATATTTTCAAGTGAAGCAAGTTCACTAATTTTCATACTTAAACTTTCATTGTATCTAGTTTGTTTATTTATATCTTTTTTAAGTCTTTCAACTTTAATATTACTTTCAGATAGAATAGCTTGTGTACATACTTTAACAACTGGTATAGCTAAAACCATAACAGCAAGTAACATATACATAAGTTTTTCACCTTTTAAGAATTTAAGTTTTTTTCCAGTTTTTCTCATATGTACTATAACCTTTCTATTATTCTTAGTTTTGCACTTTTACTTCGTGAGTTTTCACTTAATTCTTTCTCACTTGGTAAAATTGGTTTTTTATTTATTAATTTTATTTTAGGTTGATAAGCTATAGGAATATCTGGCATTCCTTTAAATACCTCATCAACTTCACTATATTTTTTAAATATTTTTTTTACAATTCGATCTTCAAGTGAATGGAAAGTAATAACAGATATTCTTCCACCCTTTTTAAGTAAATCAATTGCATCGGGTAATACTTCTTCAAGAACTTTTAATTCATCATTTACTTCAATTCTAATTGCTTGAAAGATTTCTCTTTCTGGATGACTTTTGAAAAAATAATTAGCGCCAACACTAGATTTAATTATTTCAACTAATTCTGTTGTTGTTTCTATTGGTTTATTCTTTCTATAATCAACTATTTTTCTAGCAATTACATTGCTCATTTTTTCTTCACCATATTCAAAGAAAATTTTTGCTAGTTCTTCTTTCGAATAATTATTGATGATGTCATATGCACTTTTTTTAGCTTCCTTATTCATACGCATATCTAGCTTAGCTTCATTCATAAATGAAAAGCCTCTAGATGCATCATCAATTTGAGGACTAGATAAACCAAGGTCAAACATTATACCATCAACCTTGTCGACTCCCTCATCATGAAGTTTTTCTTTTAGGTTCTTAAAATTGGAATGAATTATTTTAAAATTTAAAGATATTTCACTTAATTTTTTTTCGGAATAAGTAATTGCTTCCTTATCCTGATCAAAGGCGAATAGAAAACCCCTTTTCAAACGCTTTAATATTTCACTACTATGTCCGGCATAACCGAGTGTTCCATCAACGTATATTCCGTCTTTTTTAACATTCAAGCCTTCGATAGCTTCCGATAACATAACACTATAATGCATTAGATATCCAACTCATTAAATAAATTTTCCGCAATATCTTCTAATTTCTCACTATTTTCTTCAAAGAAATTATCCCAATTTGCTTTGCCCCAAATTTCAAGGCGGTCGTTTGCGCCGATTATAACGCATTCCTTCGATAAATCGGCGTAACTAACCAATGGGGAGGTAATATTGATTCGACCTTGTCGATCAAATTCACACTCAGCAGCTCCAGAAAAGAAAGATCTGATGAAAGTACGTGCGTCTTTCTTTGTAAATGGTAATTGTCTTAGTTTGGAAACGATATTATTCCACTCTGAAATAGAGTATGCGTATAAACATTTCTCTAAACCACGTGTAATAATGAAACGTTCACCGAGTTCTAATCTAAACTTGTTAGGGATAACAAGTCTTCCTTTTTCATCGATGTTATGATGAAACTCACCCATGAACATAGAAATCCCCCACTTTCTTCCACTATCTGCCACTGTCTACCACTATATTACTAAAATAAGGTTAGTTTGTAAATAAGTTTTGGTTAAATTTTTACACAAAAAAAGAAACTTTACAGTTTCTGTAAAGTTTCTAACTTATTAAAAGAAAATTATTTTTCTTCTTTTTCTACTTTAACTACTTCAACGTTCTTGTAATATCCACATTTTGGACAAGCTCTGTGAGGTTTAATTGTAGCACCACACTTAGCACAAGTTGTTAAAGCTCCTACTTCTTTCTTTAAATGTGTACGACGCATTCTTTTTTTAGTTTTACTAGTTCTTCTAAAAGGTACTGCCATAATATCACTCCTTCCCTTCATCAAGTAGCTTACTTAGTTCAGCTAATCTTGGATCTATTTTATCTTCATCTTCATTATTAAGCTCCCAACCTTCACCAGAAAGATGAGCATCTTTTTCTTTCGTAATTGAAATCGGAACTTCCAATACAATATTTTGCCATAAAATAGGCATAATATCAAGTGTATTTTTACTATTTTGATAATATTCCTTAATTTCTTCATTTTCACTACTAACAATTTCATTAATATGAAAACTATAAGGATAATCAATTGGATCTAATGTAATTGAATCTTCAAGAATCATTACACCTTCAACATCTATGTCAAGTTCTATTTCATCAGAAATATTATAAAAGATTTTTCCATTTACCTTAACAGGTCTTAAATCTTTAATTGAAGTTGTTTTATATAACTTTTCATCAATTTTCAATTCTTCATTAATGATTATTTCACCATTAACATTTAATTTATTTAAATCAATGTTCATACTAATCACCATAAAAATTATATCATACTAAACCACGTTAATACATTAAAAAAAGGTTATTTGACAATAACCTTTAGTTAGCACTTTCATTATATTTCCAGTTTTGAAGAAGTTCTTTCTTTTCATCTTCAGTTGCAACATAGTAATAATATAACACTGATATAATGTTTATTGTTTCATCAGATAAACCTTGTTCATCAATTGCTTTACCTTTTTCAAAGTGTATATCTATATTTGAATCTGCTGCTAGAGTTGATAAGTTATTAATTAAATCACTAGGTATTTTATCAAGAATTTTTTCATCAGTATACATAAGTGTAAATAATACTTCTTTAGCTATATTAGCGTCTAGTTGATCCAGATTTATCATATTCTTCATCCTTTCCAACAAGAGCTTTAAGTCTATCTATTCCATATCTGATATCAAATATTTTTCTGCCCTTTACCATTTCTTTAACACCAAATAAATTCATAGATTTTCTATTTTGTTTATTTAATTTTTTTTGAAATTCTTGATAAGTGTCAGGGTAAATTTTAATTTCTGAATTTGTGTACATATAAAAGTAGTCATTAGATTTAACATCATACGCTAATACTTTAGCAGGTGTATTTAACATTTTTTTAACTAAATTAACTTTATCTGTTGGTACCATAATTACTCTAATTCGATCAAATGGAACATCACTTAAAGCTCCAATTTCTGGTCTATCAGATGCAATTGTTCCGACCCTACAAGCTTTTAAATCTTCTCCAGTAATACCTATAATAACTGGAAAATCTAGCTTCTTATCTGAGTTATTTTTGCTCGGTTTAATAGATGAATAACCAGTTGCCATAGAAAGAACATCAGTAAAACTAATAAAATCTCTTTTCCCTTCAAATCTACTAAATCTTTCGCCAGTTTTAATATCTTCTCCCCTTGCAGTTTGCTTTGTTGAACACTGAATACCATACTTTATTATGCCAGGGAGTGCATTTGCATTAGTTCCATGAAACAAATTAATATTACTGTTTTTTAATTCATAAAATGTTTCTGGATTAGTTGCAAGAAGCATAGCCATGCTAACCCTTCTATCAAACTCTATTTGATCATTATCTTTACTCCAACCAACAAAATTACGAGGGCAATAATCATCTAAATATCCATTCATCAAAATACTTTGAATATCTTGTTTTTGTTTGTCATTTTTAGCTAAATTAGATATAAGAGTAAACACTTCAGTATAATTTTCTACACTTGTTGGATCATACAATTCGGATTTAAAATTACTACTATCCATACTACTACCTCCTATATCTTTACTATAAATTGATTATACCATAAAAGAATTAATTTCAAAAACTATTTATTTCATGTTAATATAATTTATAAGAGGGTTGATATTATGGAAGTAATTGGTATTATTGCTGAGTATAATCCATTTCATAATGGACATAAATATCATATTGATCAGATAAAAAAAAGATATCCAAAGTCTATAATAGTTTTAGCTTTAAATGGTTATTTTTCAGAGCGTGGGGAAACATCTCTTTTAACTAAGGAAGATAAAGTTAAACTATCACTAGATTATGGTGTTGGTATTGTTGTTGAACTTCCAGCTTTGTTTGGAACGCAAGCAGCAGATATTTTTGCTGAAGCATCAGTTAAACTTTTAAATAATTTTTGTGTTAATAAAATTATCTTTGGTTCTGAATCTGATAGTGTTGAAACACTAGAAAGAATTGCCAGAACGCAATTATACGACTCTGAATTTGATAATAGAGTTAAATCTTTCTTAAAAGAAGGAGTTAACTATCCTACTGCACTTGCTAAAGCACTTGATGTAGATTTTGATTTTAATCCAAATGATTTACTTGGTATATCATATATTAAAGCTGCTCTAAAAAATAATTTTGATATTGAATTTGAAACAATAAAAAGAACTAACTCATTTCACGATGATGACTTAGATGAAGATTTAGTTAGTGCATCAAACATCAGAAACAGAATTTTAAATAAAGAAAATATTGATAGATACATACCTTATAAAAAAGAAGATTATATTGTAGATATAAATATAAAGAAACAATTTGATTTACTTTGTTATGAAATTCTAACTAATAATCATCTTGAAAATATTTTAACTGTAGATGAAGGTATTGAAAATAAGCTTAAAAAAGAAGTTTTAAAAGCTTTTAATAGAGATGATTTAATATACCTAGTTAAATCCAAAAGATATACATATAATAAGATTTCAAGAATGCTTGTTCATATACTTTTAAATGTAGAAAAAAAATCCTATACTTTAGACTACGCTAAAGTATTAGGATTTACTCAAAATGGTCAAAAATATTTAAGTAATATAAGAGATGAATTAATTCTCCCTATTAATCCAGATATTAATAGTGATCAATTTAAATATGAGATTAAAGCATCATTTATATATGATTTAATTACTAATTCTAAAACACTTGCTTTTGAAACAAGAAATAAACCTATTATAAAATAGGTTTATTTTTTTTGACAATTAGGACAGTAATAAGCACTTCTTCCATTTATTTGTTCACATATAATTGGAGTACCACATCTTTTACATGGTTCTTTTTCTCTTGAATGAACTAATAATTGATCTTGATAACTTCCTTTTACTCCAAGCTGAGATGTATAACTTCTAATAGTTGTTCCACCTGCTTCAGTTGCTCTTTTTAATATGTCTCTAGAGTTATCAATAATATTTTGACAATCATCTATTGATAGTTCATTTGCGGGTGTATGAGGATTTATAGAGCATGCAAATAATACTTCATTTGCATATATATTACCTAATCCGCAAAAGATAGTTTGATCAAGTAAAACTGTTTTAATAGCTTTTCTTGATCTTTTGTATTTATTAAATAAATATTCTTTTGTAAGTCTTTCATCATATGGATCATAACCCATTTTTTTAATTCCTGGGTATTCATATAATTTATCTTTATCTATTAATGCTAGAATACCAAATCGTCTTGTATCATTATAGATTAAATCAGTATCATGATCTAAATGAAAATATACTAAATCATGAAATCCTGGTTTAGAACCCTTTTCTTTAATAAAGAATTTACCTTCCATTCTTAAGTGAGATAACATATAAATATCTCCTAGATCAAAGATCATCCATTTACCAATTTGTTTAATATCTTTAAGTTCTTTATTAGATAGCTTTTTAAATTCTTCTAAATTAGATTCTATAATCTTAGGATAATAAACATCTACAGACTCTATTTTATAACCTCTTAATTTTTTTAAAAGGGCATTTTTAACAGTTGTTACTTCAGGCATTTCAGGCATACACTTCACCTACTTTTATATTATTTTGCATCGTACCAATTTTTACCAGTATCGGCTGATACTTTAAGTGGTACACTAATTTTATAAATATTTTCCATAGCTTCTTTAGCTACTTTTATAACTTCATCAAGTTCATCACTATAGCAATCAAAGATTAATTCATCATGAACTTGCATGACAATTTTACTTTTAAAATTATGTTTATTCATTTCTTCATAAACTTTTATCATAGCCATTTTCATAATATCTGAGGCTGTTCCTTGAATTGGAGTATTTAAAGCCATTCTTTCACCAGATTGTCTAATCATATAGTTAGAGTTAGTAAGTTCATCAATAACTCTTTTTCTATTAAACATAGTTTTAACGTAACCATTTTCATAAGCATACTTAATATTATGTTTCATATATTCATCAACTTTAGGATAAAGCGATAAATACTTATCAATATATTTTTTAGCTTCACTAGGTTTTAGTTCTAGGTTTTCACCTAGTCCATAACCACTAATTCCATATACAATACCAAAGATAACAGCTTTAGCTGTTCTTCTTTGATTTTTAGTTACTTGATCTTCTGATATATCAAAAATATCTGCAGCAACTTTAGTATGGATATCTTGATCATTATTAAAGGCTTTAATTAGTTCTTCATCACCAGATAAGTGAGCAAGGATTCTAAGTTCAATTTGAGAGTAATCAATACTTAAGAACATATCATGTTGAGGAATAAAGGCTTTTCTAACCTTTCTACCTTCTTCATTTCTAACAGGAATGTTTTGTAAGTTTGGTTCAACAGAAGAAAGTCTTCCAGTACGAGTTAATGTTTGTTTATAGATAGTATGAATTAAACCATCTTCTCTAATATAATCTTTTAATCCATCTAAATAAGTAGATTCAATTTTAGCTAGATTTCTATAATCTAAAATATTTTTAATAATTGGATGATAATCAACTAATCTTTGTAAGACTTTAACATCAGTTTTAAAACCAGTTTTATTAGACTTAGGAGCTGGTAAGTTTAAATCAACAAATAAGACATCACCTAATTGTTTTGGTGAGTTTATATTAAATTCTTTACCTGCTAGTTCATAAATCTTTTTAGTTATTAAAGATAATCTTTCTTCAATATCTTCTTTCATATCATCGATTACTTTTGTATCAACATATACACCAGTTTTTTCCATATCAGATAAAACTCTAACTAATGGGAATTCAATATTTTTGTATAAATCTTCCATTCCTTCATCAATTAATTTTTGATACATAGATTTATAGTTATTTAATATGAATCTAGATTTTCTAACTATGTTTTCATATATTACATTTTCTTCTTGTTTTTTTAGTTCATTTAAAAGAAGAATTTTTTCGTTATTTGATTGTATCAAATAACCTAAATCTTCTTTATGCATAGGATTAACTAAATAATCAATAAGCATTAAATCACCATCTACATCTATATCTAGATTAGATAATAATTTTTTATAATCATATGTGTAAATCTTTCTACCCTTAAAATCTATATTTTTAATTAAGTCTTCTTTAACAAAATAGTTTTTATCACCAGATGATATACCATAACCAATTACTTTAGATGTATAGTAGTTTTCAGTTTCATAACCAGCATATATAGCAACTTCATCATCCAAAACAATATCATCTGTATTTTCAATTACAGTATATTTAAAATCGTCTTCTTTAGGTTTTACATCCATTTTTTTAAGGAATGAATAGAACTCTAAATCAGTATATATTTTTTCAAGTTCACTTATATTAGCTCCATTATATTTCATTTCTTCATAATTAGTATTAAGAGGAACTTCTCTATAAATAGTAGCTATTTCTTTACTCATAAAGGCATTATCTTTATCAGCTATTAATTTTTCTTGTAGTTTACCTTTAATTTCATCAATATGTTCATAGATTCCTTCAACAGATTCATAATCTTGTAAAAGTTTTAAAGCAGTTTTATCACCAACGCCTTGAACTCCTGGTATGTTATCTGATGGGTCTCCTGATAAACCTTTTAAATCAATTATTCTAATAGGTTCTACTCCATAATCTTTTTTAAAAGATTCTCTATTATATCTAATATAATCTTTTTGTTTTAAAAGTTTCATTTCTGTTTCATCAGATACAAGTTGAAGTAAATCTTTATCAGATGAAACAATTAAAGTATAAGCATCAGGATCTTCTTCAGTCATCTTAGAAATAGTACCAATAATATCATCTGCTTCGTATGGTTCTAGTTCAAAATATTTTATTCCCATAGCTTTTAAAATATCTCTAGCAACAGGCATTTGATCAATTAAGTCTTGTGGAGTTTTATTTCTTCCTTCTTTATAAAAGTCATATTTAGCTTTTCTAAAGTTTTTACCTATATCAAAAGCGACAGCCATATATTCCGGATTTTCTTCTTCAACAATTTTATTAATCATATTAATAAAACCATATAAAGCATTTGTTGGAAAACCTTTAGAGTTTTTCATTACATTGCCAGTATATGCAGTTGCAAAATATGATCTAAATAATAAATTATTACCATCAACCAAAACGATTTTTTTCATACCTATCACCCTATAAATATTATAACACAAGATAATAAAAAAACGGATTTTATAATCCGTTTTTTAATTATCTATATTTGCTATTTTTCTATATTCCTTTATAACATCAAGCATTTCTTCAACGATAAATTTATTAATTGGATTATCAGGAATACTATCCAGTAAGACTTTATCCAATTTATTAAGCGGAATAGTTTTTACTGTAAATTTACCTGACTTTTCAATATCATCAAGTGAAATATTATTTAAGTCAAATTTCTCATTTGTTTTCACAACATAGTAGTAAATTTTATTTTCACGATTCTTTCCAGAGTTGTGATAATTCTTACTATAATATGTTATCATTTGAAATGGTTTTAATTTTGGATTGTTTAATGTAATGCCTGTTTCCTCTTTTATTTCCCTTAGTAAACATTCTTCTAACGTTTCTCCCTCTTCTAGATGTCCTCCGGGAAATTGGTATGATTTATGAGAATAACCAAGTGTTACATCATTATCATCATTAATAATTAAACCTTTAGTCCTGACAACAAGCTCATCAATATCATTTTTTGATAAATTATCATAATTATATAATACTTCTTTCATATTCTATTAGTCTCCGTTACTCATCCTTAAACTCGTCTTCATGATCTTTAAAGAAGTCATGATATACTTTTACATTTTTAAGTTCATTCCATTTTTTAGTAATAACAGGATTTTCATCTAAATCATAAATAAGTGCATCTTTAAGTGAAAGAATAAATGGTGAGTGTGTTGATATAATAAACTGACAATCATAAAATCTTGCAGATTCTTCAATAAACTGAACTAACCTTATTTGATTTTCTGCTGATAAACTATTTTCAGGTTCATCTAATATATATACGGAATGATCTTTTATTTCATTTTGCCAAAACATTAGTGCTGTTTCACCATTTGAGTGTTCAGTTATATTATTATTTACAAGTTTTGATCTAATAAATTGAGATCTAGTTTGTCTTCTTGCGGATACTCTTTCCTTTAAATCTTGATAATCTTCAAAGTCGCCTTTCTCACCATACTTTGTTTGAATATAACCAAGAGCTAAATCTTCTTTTTGTCTATTAACACCAGAGTTAATAGCCCTAACATCAAGTAAGTAATCAAACACATCATCACTTGTAATAAACTTAATTTCTTTACAATCATATCTATGAAAAATTTCACAAGTACAAGAATCTGAGTACTTTCTAAAAAGCATACCTTTATCTACTCTTCCAGATCTAGATGCATTTACCTTTTCAGTTATTATATTAAGAAGAGTTGTTTTTCCTGAACCATTTCCACCATAAAATATTGTTATAGGTTCAAACTTTATATTTCGAAAATCTTTGTGAGAGAATAGTCCATATGGATAATAATTCATATTATATATTCTAAGTTCATTTAATAGAGCAAAATGTTCTTGAACATCATCTAGTAATGTAAATTCTTTTAAATATACCATTTGAATCATTCCCTTCATAATAAATATTATAGCATATAAAAAAAGACAAATAATACTATTTGTCTTTTTTACTTAAAATAAACTTAACTGAGAAGACTCAGGCATACCATTAAATATTCCCATACCAGTCATTTTATCAATTAAAGTTTGAGATACTTTACATCTAGTTTGGAAATCCTCGATACTTATAAACTCACCTTTTTGAGCTTCTTTTTCTATATTCATAGCAACAGTTTCACCAAGTCCATCAATTGTGACAAATGATGGAATTATAGTATTATCATCTTCAACTCCAAAAGTTAATCCTTTAGATTTATATAAATCAAATGGAGCTACTTTTATTCCTCTTGCTGCCATCTCAAGCGCTACGTTTAAAGATTCTGATGCTCCAACTTCTTTATTAGTTGCATCATAACCTTTATTTTTTATTTCAGTTAATTTATTTTTAATCTTATCATATCCACCTATCATTGCTTCTATTTCAAAAGCAGTTGCTTTTGTTGAGAACCATGATGCATAAAAGTATGCAGGCATATGAACTTTATACCAAGCAATTCTAAACGCACTCATTACATAAGCTGCAGCATGGGCTTTTGGGAACATGTACTTAATCTTTTGACATGAGTTAATAAACCATTCTGGTATATTAGCATCAAGCATAGTTTGCTTATGCTCAGCCCAAGTAGCTGGGTCTTTACTTGCTTTTCCTTTACGAACAAATTCCATAATTTTAAAGGCTTTTATTGGTTTTACACCATTATATATTAGATAAACCATGATATCATCACGACATCCAATAACCTCACTAAATGGAACTACATTATTTTTAATTAATTCTTGAGCATTACCAAGCCAAACATCTGTACCATGTGATAGACCTGCTATTTTAACAAGTTCTGCAAAATGTGTTGGTTTAATCTCATCTACCATTCCGATTGTAAATGATGTACCAAACTCTGGAATACCAAGAGTTCCTGTTGGACACATAATTTCTTCATTAGTAACTTTTAATGCCTTAGTTGATGAGAAAATACTCATTGTATCTTTATCATCAAATGGAACAGCATT
>CADACC010000021.1 GCA_902786275.1 uncultured Erysipelotrichaceae bacterium
ATAAGTTTAACTGCTACAATATTACCATTTTTTTCAGTAATGTTGATAGCTTTAACGCCTTTACTTCCTCTATTTGTTTCTCTATAATCATTAACTCTAGATTTTTTTCCATATCCTTTTTCAGTAACAATTAATATAATGTCGTCATCTCTAACAACTTCTAAACTAATACATTTGCTATCAGCTAAATTAATTCCTCTTACTCCGGCAGCTGTACGTCCCATAACTCTAACGTTATCTTCTTTAAATTTGACCATACGTCCTGAATCTGATGCCATCATAATCATCTCAGATCCTGATGTTGGTTTAACTGCTAATAATTCATCATCCTCTTTAAGAGTAATAGCAATCTTACCAGAGTTTCTAATATTTTCAAATTCGCTTATTGGTGTACGTTTTACTATTCCGTTCTTAGTTGCGAACGCAAGATAGTTAATATTATCAGATGTTGATATCTTTAACATACTACAAATCGTTTCATCTTTCTCAATTTGAAGTAAGTTGACAATTGGTAAACCTTTACCTTGTCTAGAATATTCAGGAACTTCATAACCTTTTAGTCTATATACTCTTCCTTTATTACTAAAGAATAGTACATAATCATGTGTTGATAAGTTAATTAAATGATCTACCTTATCATCTTCATTAGTTGTCATTCCTTTAACTCCAACACCACCACGGTTTTGAGTTTTATATGTAGAAGAAGGCACTCTCTTTATATAACCCTTTTCTGTTAATGAAATAATAACATTTTCTTCAGGTATTAAAGACTCATCTTCAATATAATCAATAGCTGTCATATCAATAGTTGTTCTTCTATCATCAGCAAATTTCTTTTTAATTTCAAGCATTTCTTCTTTAATAATATTCATAATTTTTTCATTACTTGCTAATATTGATCTTAATTCATCAATTAATTTATGTAGATTTGTTAATTTATTTTCTACATCTTCACGAGCAAGACCTGTTAATCTTCTTAATCTCATATCAAGTATTGCTTGTGATTGAGCATCATCTAAGCCAAATTTTTCCATTAAGCCTGTTTTAGCTTCAACATCAGTCTTAGAATTTCTAATCAAACTAATAACTTCGTCAATATGATCAAGAGCAATTTTCAATCCTTCATAAATATGAGCTTCTTTTTCAGCTTCTCCTAAATCATATCTAGTTCTACGTATAATTACTTCTCTTTGATGATCAATATATTTAGAAATTATATCTCTTAATCCAAGAGTTTTTGGAGTTTTATCATCAATCATAAGGAAAATAATACCATAACTTACTTGGAAGTTTGTTAATTTATATAATTTATTAAGTACAACTTGTGCATTAGCATCTTTCTTTAATGAAATTGTTATTTTAATTCCATTTTTCAAATCAGTATGATAATCAGATATGCCATCAATAATCTTATTATGTACTAATTCTGCAACTCTACCTTTTAAATCAGAAGTATTTACACCATATGGTACCTCAGTAATAATAATCTCATTATGATTTCCTTTTTCAATAATTTCAGCTTTACTTCTGATAGTTATTGTACCTCTACCTGTTTCATAAGCTTTCTTAATACCACTATTACCTAAAATTATTCCGCCTGTTGGAAAATCAGGACCTTTAATATATTGCATTAATCCTAATGTATCAATTTCAGGATTATCTATATAAGCAACACATCCATCTATTACTTCACCTAAATTATGTGGAGGAATATTTGTTGCCATACCAACAGCGATACCCATTGTTCCATTTACTAAGATATTTGGAAATTTAGATGGTAGTACAGAAGGTTCTTTATATAATTCATCAAAGTTTGGAACCATATCTACTGTATCTTTATTAATATCTCTTAAAAGTTCAAGAGAAATCTTAGATAACCTAGATTCTGTATAACGATATGCAGCAGCTCCATCACCTTCGATGTTACCAAAGTTACCATGTCCATCAATAAGCATATATCTTTCATTGAAATCTTGAGCTAATCTTACCATTGCTTCATAAATTGATGAATCTCCATGTGGATGGTAACGTCCCATAACATTACCTACTGTTGTTGCACATTTTCTATGTGGTTTATCTGGAGTATAACCATTTTCATACATTGACCATAAAATACGTCTATGTACAGGTTTTAAGCCATCTCTTAAATCAGGTATAGCACGTGATGTTATAACACTAACTGAATAATCGATAAAAGATTTTTTTATTTCTTTAACTATATTGTTTTCAATAAAACTATCTTTTTCATGAAATTCACCACTATAATCTGTTGTTTCATTATTTTCAGTAGCTTCATTGTTTTCATTTTCTACATTGTTAATAACTACTTCATTATTAACATTTTCTTCATTAATATCCATAACCTATTACACCCCCTATTAAATATCTACATCCGCATAACGTGCGTTTTCTTCAATAAATTGTCTTCTTGGTTCAACATCTTCACCCATAAGTTGAGAGAATATTGAATCAGCTTCTACTAAATCATCAACAGTGATTTTTCTTAATACTCTTGTATTAATATCCATTGTTGTTTCATACAATTCTTCTGAATCCATTTCACCAAGACCTTTCATACGAGTAATCTCAGCATTTTTTCTTTCTGATTCTTTTAAAGAATTTAAGTATTTTTCCTTTTCAGGTTCATCTAAAACATATTTTCTAGTTTTTCCATGTCTTATTCTAAATAAAGGAGGTTGAGCAGCATATACATGCCCTGCTTCAACTATTGGTCTAAAATATCTAAAAAATAATGTTAATAATAATACTCTAATATGAGAACCATCAACATCGGCATCGGTCATTATTACAATTTTGTCATATCTTAATTTTGATAAATCAAAATCTGCACCAATACCAGTACCAAAAGCTGTTATTATTGTTCTAATTTCTTCATTAGATAAAGCTTTATCAAGTCTTGCTTTTTCTACATTTAAAATTTTACCTCTTAAAGGAAGAATTGCTTGTGTCATAGAATCTCTACCTTTTTTAGCAGATCCACCGGCAGAATCTCCTTCGACTATAAATATTTCAGATTCACTTGGATCTTTACTTTTACAATCAGTTAATTTTCCAAAGAAATTACTGATTGAAAGATCTGATTTTCTTGATGCTTCCCTAGCTCTTTTAGCCGCATTTCTTGCCCTACAAGCAGATATTGCTTTTTCAACAATTAATTTAGCTTCTGTTGGATTTTCCATTAAGAATCTTTCAAATCCTTGTGAAAAAACACTATCAGCAAGTTTTCTAACTTCGGAGTTTCCAAGTCTTCCCTTTGTTTGACCTTCAAATTGTGGATTAGGATGTTTACATGAAATAATCATAGTTAATCCTTCTTTAACATCATCGCCTGTTAAAGATTCATCTTTTTCTTTTAAAATATTATTCTTTCTTGCATAATTGTTAATAACACGAGTTAAAGCTCTTCTAACTCCTTCTTCATGTGTTCCACCATCATGTGTATTTATGTTATTAACGAAAGATAGAATATTATCTGAGTATGTAGTGTTATATTGCATTGCAACTTCAAACATAACACCATCTTCTTCACCTTCAAGATGAATTATGTTTTCGTGAATAGGTGTTTTACCCTTATTAATAAATCTTACATATTCAGAAATACCACCTTCATACATAAATGTTTCACCAGTAGTATCTTCTGCATCTCTATCATCTCTTAGGTTTAATGATAACCCTTTATTTAAGAAAGCTAATTCTCTAGTTCTTACCTTTAAAGTATCATAATCATAAATTTCAGAATCAAAAATTTCAGGATCTGGTTTAAAAGTTACAGTTGTTCCTGTTCTATTAGGTTCACATTCACCAATTACAGTTAATTTTTGAACTGTTTTTCCACCATTTTCAAATTTACACTCATAGATTTTACCATCTTTATATACTTTAACATTTACCCACTTAGATAATGCGTTAACAACAGATGCACCTACTCCATGAAGTCCACCAGATACTTTGTATCCGCCACCACCGAATTTACCTCCAGCGTGTAATACTGTATAAACTGTTTCAACTGTTGAAATTCCAGTTTTTTTGTGAATTTCAACAGGAATTCCACGACCATTATCCTTAACTGTAATAGAGTTATCTTTATTTATAACTATTTCAATACTATTACAGTATCCAGCTAATGCTTCATCAATTGAGTTATCAACAATTTCCCATACTAAATGATGAAGTCCTTTAACATCAGTAGTACCAATATACATACCAGGACGTTTTCTAACTGCTTCAAGACCCTCTAATACTTGAATATCACTGGCATCATAATGATTATTTTTTTCATTATTCATAGTTTATTTCCTCCAAGTTGCTATTATTTACTTTTATTAACTTAGCTTTTTTTAATACATTACTATCAAAAAAATCTATATTTGTTGTAGTTATAAAAGTTTGTACTTTTTCATCAAGAATATTTAAAATATTATTTATTTTATTCTTATCAAGTTCACTAGATAAATCATCAAATATTAATATAGGATAATTTTTATTAATACTCTTTATAATTTCAATTTCTGCAAGTTTAAAAGAAATTAATGCATTCTTTTGCTGTCCTTCGGATCCACATTCTTTAAGTAAAAAATCATCTAATATAAAATCTAAATCATCATGATGAATACCAAATGTAGTCTTACCTAAAAATAAATCCTTTTTTAAATTTTCTCGATATTTTTTTAATATATCTTCCTTTTTAGCATTGTAATCTGACTTATATTTTATAGATAAATCACCATATTCAAATATATCTTTATATATACTTCCGATAGTTAACGATATTTTATCTACAAAATTTTTTCTCATTTCAAAAATTTTCAAACCATAATCAACAAGTTTTTCTGTCATAACGTCCAAATAATTTTTTGATAATGTACCATTTATATACATTTCTTTTAAATAGATATTTCTTTGTTTTAATATCTTATTATATCCATTTAAATAAAGTATATAATTGTTATCAAGTTGAGATAATTCAATGTTTAAAAGTTTTCTTCTTAGTGCAGGAGATTCTTTAATTATTCTTAAATCTTCAGGATTAAATAAAATAATAAAAATGTTAGATATATAATCACTTAACTTATCAACTTTTTTATCATTAATTTTTACAATTTTTTCATGATTTTGTAATATTAATTGATAATTATCTTTTATATTATTTTTTTCAATATTTGCTTCTACCTTAGAAACATTCTTATTTTTCATAATCATTAAATTATCATTATTAGTTCTAAATGACTTAGTAAGCGATAATGCATATATAGATTCAACTATATTTGTTTTACCTGAACCATTCATTCCAAATATAATATTTAGATTAGGACTAAAATTAATATTTATTGATGAATATGAACGAAAATTTAATAACTTCAAACTATCAATCTTCATAATTACCTCATTTTAATCGATTTAAAAAGTTTTTATTAAATTACGTACTCCTGTACATATAAAAATTATATCACAAAATAAGGTATATTTAAACAAAATTTACACTTTTTCGATATCTAATTATACTTTCTAATCTAGAAGATCTCATAATTTGATTATCTACTATTTCATAAGAACAGTTAAGTTTTATTTTTTTTCCATTAATTAGATAAATATTACATGAATTATCTTCATTTTTATCATATTTTATTATGTATTTATTTCTAATCCAACAACATGTATCAAGCCTTGGTGATGATGTAGGAAAAAATACAATTTCTTTTGTTTCCTCTATAATTATTGGCGCCTTATGTGTAATACCTGTAATATATTTTGTTCCTTCTATTCTACCTTTTAAACTAGATCCAAAATATTCGCAACTATATTTAATAATTTCATTTGGTTTTTTGTTTATAACTAATTCTTTATCAACTTCATATACATAAGTTTTATAATTATTAAATATTAAAGCTATTGTATTATTGTTTATTTCATAATTATTCATATAAAATCCCCCTAAAACAATTATTTTATAGCACAAAAAAAGACTATATTTTGTCGAATATAGTCTAATAAGTTTTAATTGGAAGAATTAATTGAATAAGTGTTTCATCATCTACAGATTTTATAATAATTGGTTTAATATCACTATTTAATAATATAAGAATATCTTCATCTTTAAAAGTTTTTAATGCTTCTAACATATATTTTGAACTAAATGAAATTTCAATTTTTTCTTTATTATTACATTCAACAACTAAATTTTCTTCAACTTTACCAATTTCAGAAGCAAATGATGAAATAACCATATTAGAATCATTAACCATCATTTTTACAATATTTTTATCTTTTCCTTGTGTTAATAAAGCTGCTCTATCTATTGCAGAAGTAAATGTTGATAAATTAGCTTTTATAATATATTTAAACTCATTAGGTATTAAATTATTAGTATTAGGATAATTTCCTGCTAATAAATTTGTTTGAAATGAAATATTTTCAAACTTAAATAAAACTTTATTAGTAAAAATATGAACTTCTATATTTTCATCACTTGGAATTATTTTTTCTAATTCAATAACATTTCTACCAGGTAATATAATGTTTACCTCATTTTTATAATCTACTTTATCACTTTTTTTAGCAAGTCTATAAGAATCTGTCGCTACACATTCTAAATTATCTCCCATTATTTTTATATTTAATCCTGTTAATAAAGGTCTTAATTCTTGTGTAGAAATAGCAAATATTGTTTGATGGATTATATTTTTTAAATTACTTCCTTTAATAATTAATGGATCTTTACTCTCTTCTATTTTAATAGTTGGATATTCACTTGGATCCATGCAATTTAAGTTATATTGATTAGAATCTGTATATATTTTAATCTTTAATCCATCTATAACTTCAAAGTTGATAATATCACTTGGCATTTTTCTAATAATTTCTAATAAATACTTACTTTGAACAATAATTGTTCCTTCTTTTTCTACTTTTTTAATTTCATCACTTGGAATTAATTGTTTAATATTAAGTTCACTATCACTAGCTGTTAAATATAATCCTTCTTTTTTTAATTCAAACTTAATACCATTTAATATAGGTATTATATTTCTATTAGATATAGCTTTACTTACATTATTTAAAGCATTTAAAATAACATTTTTTTCAATTGAAAATTTCATAATATTCCTTCTTTCTTTTTTTAATAGTAATAATAATAAAGTTGATAATGTTAATAACTCAATTTTTTACTTATTTTTAAATAAATTTTTATGTTTATAATTGATTAATTATTAACATTTTATCAAGTTTATAAATTAGATTTTAAATTTTTTATAGTTTCTGCTAGTTCAACATTTTCTTTTAATTCTTTTTCAATCTTATCACAAGCAAATATTACTGTTGAATGATCTCTTCCACCAAATTCTAATCCTATTCTTGGGAAAGTTTCATTAGTTTCCATTCTACATAAATACATTGCTATTTGTCTTGGTATTACTACCTTATTATTTCTTTTTTTACCTTTTAAATCATCTATTGATATTTTATAGTAATCCGCTACAACTTTTTGTATTTTTGCTATGCTACTTTCAACATATACATTTTTATTAACAAAATCTTTTAATGCTTCAACTGCAAATTCTAAATCTATTTTTTCAGGAACATACATAGCAGTATAAGCTTTTAATCTATTAAGAGTACCCTCAATGTGTCTTACATCGGAAGGACAAGAATTTGCAATATATTCAATTACATTATCTTCAATTAAATCATTTATAGGAGAATTTTTAATTTTTTCCTTTATAATTCTGCATCTTAAGTCAAAATCTGGAGGATAAATATCAACAGGAAGTCCCCACATAAATCTTGATCTTAATCTTTCCTCTAATTTTTTTAGATCATCTGGAGATCTATCAGAAGAAATAATGATTTGTTTATTACTTTGGTGTAGATAATTAAATGTGTTAAAAAATTCAGTTTGGGTTTTTTCAGCTCCAACTAGGAATTGAATATCATCAATTATTAATACATCTACATTTCTATACTTATTTTTAAATTGATTTGCATAATCTATAGTATTGTTAGATGCATCTGAAAAACCAGAATAATCAGTCATAAATTCATCACTTGTAACATATAAAACCTTTTTATGACTATTTTTCATTATATAATTACCTATAGCTTGCATTAAATGTGTTTTTCCTAAACCACTTTTTCCATATATAAATAATGGATTATGAATGGTACCAGGAGATTCAGCAACTGCATTAGCAGCAATAAAAGCAAGTTTATTAGAAGCTCCAACAACATAATTTTCAAAAGTAAAATTAGGATCTAAATTTGAATTCCACTCTACTTTTTCTTCAAGTTCATTAATTGTTTTATCAACAAAATTATTTTCTTCTTCTAAAATAAAATTAATTTCATATTCTTTACCAGTGAGTGAAAAGAAAATATTTTGTATTATTGGATAATAGTTAGTACTTAAGATTTTTTTGTGAGTAGGCATTGGAACTTGGATAATTATTTCATTTTCATTAATTCCAACAAGGATAAGATCTTTAAACCAAACTTGATATGACGTGAAATTTACTTGTTTTTGAACTTCTTCAAGAAAATTCTGCCATATAGTTTCCTTTTTCAACCATATCACCCCACTAACCTTAATCGTTAAGAATATTTTAAATCAAATGTTGATAAAAAAAAACCAAAAATTATTAATAAATAGTTATCAACACAATTATAAACTCAAAAATATTCGATAAAATCTATTATAAAATAAGTTATCCACATTATCCACAACTTTTTAATTTTTTTATAAACAATAAACAATTCACTGTTTATAAGTTATTCACACACATGTTGATAACCATAAAATTACCCTATTTGTCTTGACTTTAGTTTGTTTATAATATTATAATATACACGCTTATTCAATTTGGAGGTGGGAAAAATGAAAGCAATGGGATGTACTTATCAACCAAATAATCGTAAAATGAAGAAAAAACATGGATTCTTTGCTAGAATGGAATCAAAAATTTTAAAAAGTAGACGTGCAAAAGGAAGAAAAAATCTTTGTAAATAACCACAATTTGTGGTTTTTTTAAAATTTATAAAAAATTATAATATATATATAAGGATAGGTGAATAAAATGAAAAAGAATTATATTATAAAAAAACATGAAGATTTTAATAATATAATTAAAAATGGAAAATTTATAAAATCTAATTCATTTGTTTTATATTATTTACCATCTGAAGATAAAAAAATATATTTTGGAATAGCAGTAAGTAAAAAGATAGGTAACGCTGTTATTAGAAATAAAGTAAAAAGAATTATGAGAATGATTATTCATAATAACCAAAAATCATTTAAAAATGATAATAAATATATTATAATGATGAGGAGAGATTGTTTAATTAATTCTTATAAACAAATCGAAGAAGAATTATTAAATATACTAGGAAAGGTAAACTAAAATGAAAAAAATTAAAACTATAATTCTTGTAAGTTTTTTAATATTATTAACTGGTTGTGGATCTGCAATCAAAGATAAAAATAAAAAAATGGTTGTTTATAAACCAACAGGTCAATCTATACAAAATAATATTCTTTGTAAACCAACAAATGAAGATTTATTAAAATTATATAAAAAATATGATAAACAAATGAAAATATCTGTTGATAAACTTCCAAAATGTAAGAATTTTAAAGTAAATTCAAATAAATCAACAAGTATATGGGAATTTTTATTTGTTAAACCATTAGCATATATTATTTTAAAATTAGGTTATGCAATTAAAAACTTTGGTTTATCAGTAATGATAATTGGAGTATTAATAAGAGTAGTATTATTACCATTCTCTAAAAAGAGTCAAATGCAAAGTGAAAATATGAAGAAAGCTGCTCCAGAAATACAAAGACTTGAAATTAAATATAAAGATAAAACAGATTCAGAATCATTAATGCAAAAAAGTCAAGAAACAATGCTTATATATAAAAAATATAATGTAAATCCTATTTCAGGTTGTTTAATGGCTTTCATTCAATTACCATTATTCTTTGGTTTCTTACAAGCTATAAATAGAGTACCTGCTATTTTTGAAGGCAAGTTCTTAAATTTAAATTTAGGAATGACTCCAATAACAGGATTATCAAAAGGTAATTATACATATATAGTTTTAATTATACTAGTTATGTTAACAACTTATTATTCATTTAAAAAATCTTTAGCACAAGCAGGAACAGGACAACAAGGTCAAACTAAATCAATGCTAACTATGATGTTAGTTATGATATTTGTAGCATCATTTAGTTTACCAACTGCAATTGCTTTATACTGGATTGTAACAAATGCGTTTATAATAATTCAAAATTATTTATTTGAAAAATCTGCAAATAAAGATAGTAAAAAGAATGAAAAGAAGGAAAAAATAAATAAAAAAGTTTCAATAAAAGAAAAAAGTGAAAAAAGAAGAGGTAATTAACATGAAAAGTAGTTTATTTACAGCAAAGACATTAGAAGATGCTTTAGTAGAAGCTAAAGAAAAATTAAATATCCAAGATGATGATTTTATTTATAATTATGAAGAAATAAAAGGTAAAATATTTAAAGCAGGATCATTTAATGTAAATGTATATTTATTAAGTGATATTTGTGATTATTTAAAAGATTATTTAAAAAAATTAACTAGTGATATGGGAATAGAAGTTAATTTTGAATCAAAAATAAGAGAGAAAAATATAGAAATCAAAATGATTTCAGATAATAATCCAATATTAATTGGTAGAAATGGTCAAACTTTAAAAGCATTAGAATGTATTTTAATGCAGGTTGTAAATAAAGAAACTTCAAAACACATTAGAATTATGCTTGATGTAGAAGGTTATAAAGAAAAACAAGTAAAAAGACTTGAAAGACTTGCTATTAATCTTGCAAAAGATTGTGTTAGAACTAAAACTGATATTCATATGGATGCAATGAATGCATATGAAAGAAGAATAGTTCATAATAAATTAACTGATTTCAAAGGTGTAAAAACTGAGAGTATTGGTGAAGAACCAAATAGACATTTGGTTATCAAATATGTAAAATAAGATATTTCCCAGGAAATATCTTTTTATGTTAGAAAGGTGATTTTATGGAAGATACTATATGCGCAATATCTACTTCTAAGGGAGTAGGGGCTATATCTATAGTAAGAGTAAGTGGTAGTGATGCAATTACTATTGTTAATAATATCTTTAAGGGTAAGGATTTAACAAAAGTTAATTCACATACTATAAATTATGGTCATATTGAATATAAAGGTGAAGTAATAGATGAAGTGTTAGTATCTGTTATGAAAGGACCTAAAACATTTACAACAGAAGATGTTGTTGAAATAAATACTCATGGTGGTATTGCTCCAACCAATAAAGTGTTAGAAGTATTACTTGAAAATGGTTGTAGATTAGCAGATCCAGGAGAATTTACTAAAAGAGCATTCCTAAATGGAAGAATAGATTTATTAGAAGCTGAAGCAGTTATGGATATGATAGATTCTAAGACTGAAATTCAAAGAAAAATGGCTTCTAACCAAATTAGTGGAAAAACTTCTAGTTTAATTAATGAATTAAGAGATGATATGGTACAGATTATATCTAATATAAATGTTAATATAGATTATCCGGAATATGATGATGTGGATATAATTACAAATGATATTCTATTACCAAAAATAACTAAATTAAAAGATAAAATTAATAAAATACTAGAAGAATCAAAAAATGGAAAATTAATTAAAGAAGGAATTAAGACGTCTATAATTGGAAGACCTAATGTTGGTAAAAGTAGTTTACTTAATGCACTTCTAGAAGAAGATAAAGCAATTGTAACTGAAATAGCTGGAACAACTAGAGATATAGTTGAAGGACAAATATCTATTAAAGGAATCTTACTTAATATAATAGATACTGCAGGAATAAGAGATACTAGTGATAAAGTAGAAGCTATAGGTGTAGAAAAAAGTTTAAAAACCATGGAAGAGTCAGATTTAGTACTATTCATGTTAAATAATAATGAAGAAATAACTGAAGACATTAAAGAATTAATATCTAAAGTTAAAAATAAAGAATATTTAGTTTTAATAAATAAAACTGATCTTGAATCTAAATTAGATTTAGATAATATAAATATAGATAAAAATAGAGTGGTTTATTTAAGTATTATTAATAATAAAGGAATTGAAGAATTAAAGGAAAAGATTTCTGAATTATTTAATATTAGTAATATAACTTCATCTGATCCGACTTATTTAAATAATGCTAGAAGTATAAGTATTTTAAATAAATGTTTAAATAAAGTAGGAGAAGTAGAAGAAGCGGTAAAAAATAATATGCCAATAGATATGATAGAACTTGATATCAAGTCTATTTGGGAGGAATTAGGTACTATTAACGGAAGTACTTATGAAGAAGAATTATTAGATGAAATGTTTAAAAGATTTTGTCTTGGAAAATAGAAGAAGGTGAAATATATGGGTTATGAGATTATAGTAGTTGGTGGAGGCCATGCAGGATGCGAAGCATCTTATGCATGTGCGAAAAAGGGTCATAAAACTTTGCTTATAACTGGAAATATTAAAAATATAGCAGATATGCCTTGTAACCCACATATTGGTGGTAGTGCTAAGGGAATAGTTGTAAGAGAAATAGACGCCTTAGGTGGAATAATGGGTAAGATAGCTGATAAAACTCACTTACAAATTAAAATGCTTAATAGTGCTAAAGGACCAGCTGTTCAGTCTTTAAGAGCACAAGGTGATAAGATTGCTTACCCTAAAGAAATGCTTAATACATTAAATTCTTTAGAAAACTTAGAAATTAAAGAAGGAATGGTTGAGGATTTAATTGTTGAAGATGGAGTAGTTAAAGGAATAGTTCTTGAAGATGGAACTAAAATAGAATCAAAAATTGTTATTTTAACTACTGGAACATATTTAAAAGCTGATATTTTAGTTGGTTCTACAAGAACTAGAAAAGGTCCACATGGAGAGAAACCATCACAACATCTAAGTGATAAACTAAGAGAATATGGATTTACTATAAAAAGACTAAAAACAGGAACTCCACAAAGAATAGATAGAAAAACAATTGATTTTTCTAAAACAAAATTAGAACCTGGCGATGATAAATTATTAACATTTAGTTTTGATTTAGAACCTCAATACAAAATAGAAGATCAAGAACCTTGTTATTTAACTTACACTACTCCTGAAACTCATAAAATAATAATGGATAATTTAAATAAATCTTCAATGTATGGTGCTCTTGATGACATAGAAGGAATAGGACCTAGATATTGTCCTTCAATTGAAGATAAAGTAGTTAGATTTTCAGATAAAGAAAGACATCAATTATTTATAGAGCCTGAAAGTAGATATTATGATGATATGTACTTACAAGGTTTTTCAACATCAATGCCACCTGAAATTCAAGAACAAATGGTACATAGTTTACCAGGTTTTGAGCATGCAAAAATTTTAAAATATGGATATGCAATTGAATATGATGCGATTTATCCTACTCAATTACATGCATCACTTGAGACTAAAGTGTTAGAAAATTTGTTCACTGCTGGTCAAATTAATGGTACTAGTGGATATGAAGAAGCCGCATGCCAAGGATTAATGGCTGGTATTAATGCATCTCTTAAACTTGAAGGAAAAGAACCTCTTGTACTTAAAAGAAATGAAGCATATATAGGTGTATTAATAGATGATTTAATTACAAAGGGAATAAGAGATCCATATAGACTACTAACTTCAAGAGCAGAGTTTAGATTACTACTTAGAAGTGATAATGCAGATCAAAGATTGCGAAAGTATGGATATGATGTTGGATTAATAAGTGAAGAACAAATATCTAAATTAAATAAAAAAATAGAAGATATTGGTAAATGTATAGATTATTTAAAAAACAATAAATTAAAAATAACAAATGAGGTAGAAGCAATATTTAATGAAAATATTATACCTATACCACAAACAACAATATCTTATGAACAATTATTAAGAAGACCTGAAGTTACAATAGAGTTTATTGAGAATTTTATAGAAATACCATTTAGTGATGAAATAAAAGAACAGGTATATATTAATTTAAAATATGAAGGATATATTAAAAAGGCCTATAAAGAAGCAGAAAAGATGCTTAAGTTAGAAGAAAAACAAATACCAGAGGATATAGATTATGATAAAGTAAAAAATATTGCTAGTGAAGCAAGACAAAAGCTAAAAGAAGTAAGGCCAACAACTATAGCTCAAGCAATAAGAATTAGTGGTGTAAATCCTGCAGATATTTCAATATTATCAGTATATTTAAAAAAGGAATATGCAAATGACAATAAATAGTTTTATAGAAGAATTAAAAAAGATAAATATTATTTTAACTGATGAACAAATCGATTTATTTAAAAAATATGCTGATTTTTTA
>CADACC010000022.1 GCA_902786275.1 uncultured Erysipelotrichaceae bacterium
GTACGAAAATCTAAACTGTTAGAGTCTAAATGTGCATATTTACCAGAAGCAGCTTCTCTAGTATCAAAACCATCTTTATCTAAATTATATGTTTTACCATAAACTTCGTTATAATATGGAGTCCAAGGTTGTTTTTCACCATAACCAATCATCAAATCAGTTATAACTAAACCATTATTAAATACTAATTTAGAACCTGATGCACCGTTAGATTCTGCATCATTATCTTGTACTCCAGTAAAAGTACTGTTAAATCTTATTACTGGATTATTTATTGATGAAGTATATGTATAACTAAAATCTTTCCATACTTCATCATGTGTCGATACATTTAATAACTCTGAAATTTGAGAAAATGTAGTACCTATATATTTACCAAGAATAACTTTTACATTATTAGTATTAGTAGTTTTATATCTAAAAAATATTGTTACGGTCTGTCCAGGATATGTTTTATAAGTTTGTTCAATATTAACTACATTACTAACTGTGACTTCAGTCCAATATGATTTTTGTCTAAAACCAACACTGTTTTGAAGTAAATTATTACCACCCGTACCACGAATATTTGCTACTAATCTATCTTGTAATTTTTGTATATCAGCTTTTACACCATCAGGTCCATTTATTAAACCGTCATATTTTACATCAACGTTGTCTATCTTTTTATTTACTCCTTGTGGTCCATTTATTTGAGTATCAAATGTATCATAGTTAGAATTTATTTTGCCATCCAGTGTACTATAATTACCATCTATTTTACCATCTAAAGTACTATAATTACCATTTATTTTTCCATCAAGAGTACTATAATTACCTTCAATAGTATTATTTAATTCACTAATATAATTATTAACATCTTCAGCAAATGAATATCTACCAGCTAAATCTGAAGGTACATAATCATTTCTTGGTACCCAATGACTAGCACTATAAGATGTTCCATTTGATGTAGCAATACAAATTGAACCACCATAACAATTATTAGGTAGTGTAAAATTAGATACAGAACTAATAGTTAATGTTAAACCTTCATTAGTTATAGTATCAGCTAAACTATAATTACTATGAGTCGGAACATCAACGTGATATGATGTTATTTTATTATTTGAATTAACAGCATCAACTACTAATGTATATCTACCAAACTTAAGATTCATACCTACAGTATAAACACCAGTTTGAGAACTTGCTGCAGGAATACTATAAGTATTATTAAAACAATTAGTAGGAATAATCCAATAATCTCCAGTTTTATAATTAGTAGGTATAACTCCTGAATATATCGTAGCTTTACCATTTACACTATCAATAAGTTCTATTGGTACATTTTGCCATTGCCATTTATAAGTCACTGGACTTGTAGAAGAATCTTTATAATAAACAAATGTTTTTTGATTAGTTGTATTATACCAAATATCTCCGATATGAGTTTCTCTTTCAACAGCTGTAGACCAATTAGTAGATGGATCGGTAGATTGATAATACGATTCGATTTTACCATTTATTTTTAAATTCAAATCATTATAAGCATCATTGACTGTGCTACATATAGGATCGGTATATTTAGTACTAGTTGGATTTTTATATACTATTTTAGTTCTAGTCCATATATAATATGAATCACTCCATGAAGGTTGAGTAGTACTCCATCCTGTAGTTGGAGCATCTGTTTTACTATTACTAATAGCATATTCTTCAGTTATTGAATTTACACCTGTACCAGTAGGACCAGTAGGACCTGTAGGACCTGTATTTCCTTGTGGACCTTGAATACCTTGTTCTCCTTGAGGTCCTTGAATACCTTGCTCACCTTGTGGACCAGTTTCACCTTGAGGACCGGTTGCACCAGTTTCACCTTGAATACCTTGTGGTCCTTGTGGTCCAGTTAGTCCTGTGTCTCCTTTTTCACCTTTTTCACCTTGAATTCCTTGAATTCCTTGTTCACCAGTATCTCCTTTATCTCCCTTATCACCTTTAGCTCCATCTTCACCTTTAGGTCCAGTAGCTCCGGCAATACATGTAGTATTAGAAATATTATAAGTTCCATCAACATAAGTAATTTTTTGTCTACTCCACATATATTTACCATCAACCCATTGTGGAGCAACTGTTGACCATGAACCACCTGTAGGATTTAAATTACTATCTGATAAATAATATTCAACATCAACCTGAGCAACTGTTGAATTTACACTTTCAGCTAATGGAGTATATTCTTCTTCTATAAATGTATCATAA
This sequence comes from uncultured Erysipelotrichaceae bacterium, assembly GCA_902786275.1. Taxonomy (GTDB): domain Bacteria; phylum Bacillota_I; class Bacilli_A; order RF39; family UBA660; genus RUG13160. Next base: position 2,242 of record CADACC010000022.1, read on the forward strand.
GTATCAGCATCTAATTTTGTTCTTTCAATATTAGTAATACTTTGTCCTTGTTGATGAATATCTTGTGTATTTTTTTCAACCGCTTTTTTAATTACCGTTAAATCTCCACTAGCTATACCTTCAACTTGAGCATCAACATAAGCTTTATTTGCTAAATCATCATCGTATGCCGGCCAGTTAAGATAAGATTTTGTAATATTTGCCATAATTACTCACCTCTATATTTTCCAGCGTTTCTAAAGTCAATAAATATTCTATCAAATTCACAAGCATATTTTTCAGATTCTACATAGAATTTTAAAAACATTATTTTTCTAGCTTTTTCTTTTACTCTAATAGTCTGTGGTATTTCATTCAATGTAGGATTAACTATTAAAATTCCATCAGTTTTACTAGGAGATATTAATGGACTCGTAATAGGTAAAACATCTTGAATAGTATGTAATAAATCTAATTTTTTCTTTATTATCATAGAATTTAATTTATAACCATCATTACTATTATATATTTCTTTTAACATTTCAACTTTATAATCTTCAGGATCGGTAATATCAACACTGAATGTTCCAAAATATAAAGTTCCATTAGTAATGTAAAAACCAAAATATGTTTTTATTTCATCTGTTTGAGTTCCATATAAATAACCAGCATAACCATCTTCACTAGAAGTATAATCACACTCTTCATCAAATTCTAATTTAGTACCATAAGGCAAATATACAAAATCACTCAAATCAATATCATCAAAAGATTTATCTATTATTTTATATATTTCTTCAGAATCTACTTTTTCTTCATCTATAGTTCTATAACCAAATTCAAATTTACTAGTTTCAGGAGCTATATAATTTAATACAAAATTTCTAGTTGTTTTTGCAATATTGCTTCTTAAACTACTACTTTGTGAAAAATCAAAAGGTACTGTTTCAAAATAACAATATACATCTTGCTCTACATATTCATTGTTAATTATACCTAATTCATCGATATAATCATTACCGAACATTTTTATATAACCTGCATTATCACCAAGAATAAGTTTATTATTCCATCTACATGTAGCAGAAATATTAACATGCAAATCACAAGGCCACCATTGATATTGATTTATATTTGAATTTTTAGGTTGTGTTAGTTTAGACGTATCGCAGATATATAATTTAGTATTAACAAATAAATAATATAAAGAACCAACTGAGACCGCCTTAGCGTTTTCTAGATTAGTTTCTTTTAATAATTTTTTATTTATATAATATGATTTATTATCAGCATATCTTTCTAATGTAGAACTTGCTTCACCAGTGACAGCTTGATATACTCCTAATTCACCAAGAAACATTGCATTATTTTGTACGTTGCAACAACAATAATTTGTAAGACAACCTACGTTTTTAGTTCCGCTAAGTAATGGAAATATATCCCAGCGTCCTTGAGCATTTGAAGTTCTATAATATATACTACAATCAGTATCACTAAGACCTTTCAAAATAGCTAAAGTTCCATCACTTAATCTTAAATAACCAACTATAGGTTGAGAACCAATTACAGCAAATGAATCATCAGGTACATAAGTAGGATCGGGTTGACTCGCAACTAAATCACTATGCCAATCAACATTAGGTTGTTCAGGATTTCCACTAAAGAATAATCGCTGATTATTTCCTTGATAACCAAAAGGTACACAAAATCTACATTTGTTTATTAGATTTGCATGGTCCCAAGTAGTGGATTTAAACTGTATTCTTACATTATCTCGACCAACAACTACTGGAGCTGGAGGTGGAGTATTAAAAGTTATTCTATTATCAGTTTCAACAGTGTATTCAGAACTAGCAACTAAGTCCCAAAAACCAGTATCATTATTTAAAATCCAAACTTTAGTATCATTTGGATTAGTACTTAAAGCATAAGAGTCAGTTTTATATACTGCAGATTCTCCATCTGATAAAAATTCATTTATTCTAAATTGAGTTAAATTATTAGCAGATTCATAAGCGGTACCATTTAAACCACTAGGTGATAAACCAATAGTAGTTGTAGGTATATATGCTACGGCATCCATATATTGTGGTCCATACATGTTATTATATTTACCATATACTATAGCTCTTTTTCCATCTAATATTACTAATTTATCTCCAAGAAACATACCGTAAGAATCTACGTCTGCTAAATTACTCATTACTAAAGCTTTAGTAGTAAAGTTTTTATCTACTTCATAAAGATTAGTTCCACAATGAACTATAAATATTTCATCAAAATCATCATCACTAGGAATATCATAATTCCAAATACCATGAATTCTAGCATTATCAATAAATAATTTTATTTTAAGGCCATGTCTTTTTTTCAAATAACCATTTTCTAAAATCATATTTGACATTTTAGGACTATGACGAATATCGCTATCAAAAGGATTATTATAATCAACTCCTAAAAAATCAGTAAAAGTATATGTATAAGTTGTAGGAGCTTGTGGAATATCAAAATGCTTAGCCATAATAATCACCTACATCTCTACTATGTTCTACACCTAAACTATCAACCATTTGTGAAGATATATAATCTAATTCAGTTTCAAATTGATTACGATATGCTGTAGACATTGAAATATCATCATCTTTATATAATTCACTTGCTAAATATAAAGGTACTATTGAACAAATGTTATATGGTAAATCAATAAGTGTATTCCATGGAGTTGTAGTTGTGAATCTTTCAGGAATGATTCTATACTTAATAGTTAATGTTAAACTATTTCTGTCCATAAATCTTTTATCAATATATAATTTACCATCTTGTTCTTCAAACAATAAATTATCTCGTTTAATATAAGTATGCTGAATAACTTCAGTATATAAATAATTGTCAATTTCATTATCTTCCATATATTTACCAATATCAAATACCCAAGCACTACTATCTTCAGCTAAATAATCTTCTAAATTAGTATCATCTAATCTAATAGTTATAGTATCAATGTTAATAAGCACTCTATTATTTAATATAACCATTAATTCGTTCATGACATCTGGAGCCATATTTATATAAGTCGAATAATTTCTATCATCAATTAAATCAGGTAAATCAGCAACAGTTATAGCATCTTTATTTAAGAACATTTTTCTACATGTAGCTATTACTATATCACCCCAAGTATAATCTTTATTCATAATTATTCCTCCTTTATAATATTATATGCAAAGAAAAAGATACAATTTAATGTATCTTTTATATATCATATCTTACTAATAAATTATAGAGAACTTCCACCAACAACATTGAATGCCATGATTTCTCTCCAATCAATTGCTGAATAGCAGTGACGGTCAGCACCAGCGAATACAATGTTTTCAGTCTTTTCTTCACTATAAGCTCTAACTCTTAAGTTTTCACGATTTTGATAAATTAAACCATCAACTACTGAGTTATAATTACTATCTAATAAGAAGAATATATGATTTGCAGCTAAAGGATTAAGTTCTTGTGAAACAATTACATTATATCTACCAACAAGATAGTTAAATGCATTTTTATCAGTTTCAGGTACTTTATCAGCTCCAAGAACACCAAATACTTGTTTTTTCAATACTGCATCATTTGGAATGATAATTGTATCTGGAGAAATACCAGCAATTTCACCATTATCATCTTTAACATTTTGCATTATTGTTTCAGCTTTAGCAAGTAAATCAGAACTGAAATAAATTCCATTAGCTTGTTCTGTAGCATCTCCAGCATATTTATTAGATTGAGTAGCAACACCTTCAACTTTTGAAGTATGAGCGGTGTGGAATACTGCTAAACCATCAGCTGAAGTAATGTCCATAGGTTTTCCTTTGTAAGTTGATGTTCCATTAACAGCATTTACAAGGAATGCTCCAGCTTCATGATTTCTAGATAACCAATAATTTCTCATCATTAGAGTTAAACCATTGATTGCACCACTAATTTTATTATCTTCAATAGCATTTCTTGTCACTACGAAGCTATTAGCGTAGTTGAAGTTTTCAACAAATTTCTTATAACCTTCCATTCTTTCAGAAATTTTAGGTACTCCACCTTCAGAGATTTGTTCAAATCCTCCAATCAAATCAGTCATACTTGTATATGATTCAGCAAATGAATCAGACATAACTTCTTTGAAGACATCTTTAAATGTATCTGTAGTAGCAAACTCAGTATATTTTTCTACAACAACAGATTTTAATGGAGCATATAAATCTTTAAAAAATATACTATTGGCTAATTCACCAGATACAGTGAATAATAATCCTGTATTCATTATTTATTACCTCCTATATAAATCTTCCAACAACTACTGAACCACTAGCTTTAGTAGCATCTTTAAATTCTTCAATTTTAAAAATACCATTAGTAGTAGTTGCTGTAGCTTGTTTACCACCAGATGCAATTGTTACGGCATCACCAACATTTAAGCTTGCACCTGAAGCGCTTAATGTTGTACTATATAATTCATCTTTTCTTATTTCATGAACTAAACAACGAGTTTCATTTGATTTGCAAGGTTGAAGTGTGACATACTTTGGAGTAGTACTAGCAGCTAGTTTACCAGAAGTTAAATCAACACCAACACCAGCATCTATTGCTGTTGCACCATTATCAAACTCAGTTGTGTCATATTCATGTTGAGTTTTATAAAGTTTAATCATTTCTAATCCTCCTTAATTTCATCAATTTCAGGAAATTCTTCAGTAAGTTCTTTTTCTACTTCTTTAGTTATTTCTTCAGGAGTAGTTTCAATAACTTCTTCTACTTCCTTTTTACCTTTAGATTTTTTAGGTTTTTCTTCAGCTTCACCAAAAAAATCCATTAATTCTTTCTTCCAAGTTTCATCAGCACAATTCTTCAAAAACTCAGTTAAATGCTTTTCATCCTTAAAACCTCTACTATTTAATAATTCTAATCTACTCATATTATTTTCCCTTACCTGTAGATTTAACAACTTTTACTGTAGAAGATTTTTTAGGTTGACCAGCAACTTTTTGAGTTCCAGAATTTGTAGGCTTATAAATTCTATCCATATTTTTCTCCTCCTATTACTTACTATCTCTTCTATACATAGCAATTATTTCTTCCTTAGTTTTATTAGGAAATGCTTTTTGATAATAAGCTAATGTTGCATCACTAATAGTTTCAGGTTGAACATAACTAATAGTTTTAGAATCAATAGATTTTTTAACTGGACTACCAGCATTTGAATTATTATTAAAACCAACAACTGAAATATATGCGTCATATAATTCATAACCTTTATCAATTTTTTCTTTAATCTTATCATATTGAGGATGCTGACATAATTTTTCAGCACTATCAATATCTGGATTTAAAGCTTTGATTTTGTTAATATTAGCATCAAGAGCTTCTTGAACTAATTTAGCATTGTTAGCTTCAATAACTTTGTTAGCTTCTTTAACGACATCACTATCTTCGATTTTAATTTTTAATGCTTTATTAATAGCTTCTTCGGTTAAGTCTTTAATCTCAACACCAAGTATTTTTGAAAGCTCAGATTTATACTGATTTTCAACATCAGTTCTAATCTTTTGTCTATCATTATTAAGTCTTTCAGAGTAGCGCTTTACTCCATCCTTAATTTTTTTCACACTATTATCAGCCGTGTCATCCGCATTAGTGATAGCTTCTAATGCTTCAAGCGTAATATCATTTTCCATGAATATTTCTCCTTCTTTAATAATATTATATGTAAGTATTTACATTATTATTCTTTAGATTTTAATGCACTTAATAATTTAGCATTTGCTTGATTTGCAGCGGTTTGTGAGTCTCTATCTCTAGCCATATCTTCACTAGTAATTTTAGATTGCTGTAATTGAAGTTCACGCTTTTTAAATAAATTATCAATTTCATATTGAGTATTTTGATTTTGTAATCTTTCATCAATATAATCTAAAGCTTTTTTAGCTCCTGGATAATTTAATTCATACATTGTTTGCCAATACATCTTAAGAGTTTCAAGACTTTGAGGGTCTCCATAAGCTCCAGAACTAAAGTTCATACGAGTTTCTTCCCACATTGTTTGTCTATCATTTTCATAAGTAGCGCTTAAATCAATATCAAAAGTATATTCATCATCATAGAAATATTTACCATCAGAATCAATTAAGAATAATCTATTATCATATAACTTAAATTGTTCTTCACCTTCTATTGTGACATAATAACCACGATATTCATAACTATATGCTAATATAAATTGGAACATCAATTCAAACAAAGAAACAAGTGAAGCTTTTTTCATTTCTCTCTTAGATTCAAGACGACCAGCAGTTTGTTGTACTTGTAATGCTTTTGCTTTAGAACTTATAGCTGTATTATCTTCACGACCTTGGTATGTATTAGTAATACCTAAAGTTTGACGAGCTGTAGAGTATGCACTATCCATCAAATAAGTTTCATTACCAAGTTGAGGTTGTAGTGTTTTAACTATAATACCATTAGCTTCTGCTGGAGTATCATAATATAATAACTTTAATTCACTATTATCTACTTTTAATTTATTTCTAAGAGTTTTAGGTAAAGCAATAATTGAACCAGCTTTTAAAATTCTTTCAGCAATTTTATTTAATATACTATTATTTAATTTTTGACTAGTTTCAATCATCTTTGCATCTGATAAACCAAACAATTCTCCAGTACTAATATTTTTTCTAATAACAATAGGAAATCTATTTGGTACATAAGGTGTGACTTCAACTTCAGTTTCTTTAGGTACTTCCATAGATTGTTTACCATCAGGACTAGATAATTCACTCATTAATCTAACTTTAATTTTTCTACGTTCAATTTCTTTTAATTCAAATTCTGTATTATGACATTTAATACATTCATCTTCATCAGCTTCTTTTAATCTACCACACTTAGTACAATAAAACGCTTTATCAGCATATATATTATCATCGTTTTCTAATACTAAACTTCCTGACCATGTAAATCTGCATATATGATTATATTTATCACGATAATACATAGTTTTTACAGTTATTAAATCAGGATCGATATTCCATAAAGTATCTGATTTGCAGCACTCTAAATCTTCAGTAGATAAATCATATAAATTAGCTAATGACATTTTAGTGCAAGATTCAACAATAAACATATAATCCATGTCTTCAATATTCTTAACTCCAGGTTGAGGAATAAAGTTTCGTGGATCGATAGCTTTGAATTTTAATTTACCACCTCTAGCAGAATTTCTACTTAATCTATCCCAATAAACATGAGTTATAGCTCCACCAAAAATATAAGTATTACGTTCTTGTAAATCATTATATTCTCGATATTTATAATCATATAATTCACTTTTTAATATTTCTTCAAGTTCTTTAGCAGGTTCAATTCTACCATTATTACTTCTAACTTTTGGAAAATAAATATTATTATCAACTTCAGATTCAATAAGTTCAAAAACTATATTTTTATCATAAGGACCTTTAGAATCAGGTTTTTCATATAAACTATATAATCTATCAAATTCTGTTAATTGTTCTTGGTATTTACCATAAGCTCGTTCATAAAATTCGTCAGCTTGATTTACATCCATACCATCAAATATACCATTATAAACTTGATTTATTAGTTTCTTTTTAGCCATTATTTTGCTCCTTTCTTGTTTATGCTTTTAGTAGCACTCACCTTTTTCATTATTTGGAGTCTATTACTTAAATTCGTAACTTCTTTGGTAGCTGCTTTTTTAGCTCTTGATAATCTTGCTTTATCTAATAATATTTCTTGATATTGAGCAAGTATTCTAGCATCATCTTCAGCTCTCCAATCAAGTTCTTCTTTGTTTATTTTAGTCATACACGTCCTCCTTTATAAATATTATATGCAAAATATTTTTCCGTATTTGTTTTCAAGATATTCTCTAACTTCATCGCTAGCATTTAGATAATCATCATATACTTCTTTAGGTACTTTTAATGATTTTTGATTTTTTATTTCATCTGGTACTGATAACCAATAAGTATAAAAAGTTCTTAATGAATCTGGAGCATGTGTTAATTCATGTGGCTCTTTCATACAATCATCACTATTTTTAGGATCGGTTTGTAATTTAGGAAGACATCTAATCAAATTAACACACTTACTAAATATTTTAAGTTTACAACTATCTTTTCTTTCTTCTGGAGGTAAACTATAATCTACAGCTAAATCTTCTTTTATTGCTAACCAACCGGCACTTCTATCTCTTTTTGACTTAGTTAAGTTTATTCCATAATCAGACCAAATGTCAGCTTTACATCTACCATTTTCTTGTGAAGTATTCCATAAATCATCTGGAGCTAAAATAGCAGTAAAATCATCGTATTGAAAACCTAAATCTTCAATTTTTTGTCTTATTTTATGCGCCGCTTGTGAAATAATTAAACCAGGTTCATATATCTCATCAAATACTAATACGTTATATGGAGTTATAGCAATAAAATATGCCGCTAACATATCAAGTCCATAGTCTAAAGATATATATAAATTATAATTACCATCTCTAGGAAGTCTTCCATCATATATTACGTGATAACGTTCTTCAAATTCAATAAAGAATAAACCACTAAATACATTCCAATCACCATCTAACATCTGAGCTCTACGTTCTGGAGGTAGATTTTCTAGACGTTTAACATAGTTTTGGTCGTTATTCATAATAAATTCATTATCATAAACTTTAGCATGAATCATTTGATAATCATTTGGATTTTCAGTATCTTTATAATTTTTATCAATAAATAATCTCTTAACCCATTCGTGTCCTACACCACCTGGATTACAAGTAAGTCTCATTCTAGGTTTAAATGGTACTTTACAAAATCCACTAGGACGAACAATTTCTGTAAATATTTCAAATTGATATTCAGTAAACTGAGTTGCTTCTTCTAATATTACTACATCATACGCAAGTCCCTGATAATGAAGAGCATCATTTTCATTATCACAATAACCTATAACTATTCTACTACCATTAGCAAAGATAAACGAACCTTCATCTTTACTCCATTTAGCAGCTCTCTTAGGGTCATTATCAATAGTACAATGAAGTTTTAATTGTAAAGAAATAACGTGGTTTTTAAATACGTCTTTATAAGTACGACGAACTAGTAATATTTGAATACCAGGAAACATTTTACAATAAATCATACATAGTGCATCTACAGCAAATGATTTACCTCCACCTCTGGCACCACCATAACAAACATATACTTTATTACTTCTTACGAACTCTTTTTGCTTCGGATACAGATTTGGAAATTCTATTGGATTTTCTGGTATGAGCCTCGCCATCATTATCACCTTCTTCATCAAATAAATGATAGCGTAATCCAGATTCATTCAACCAAGCATTTAATATATATACACATATTAAAAATACTAGTAAAATTACACATACAATTATTGCTATCAATATAGATATTAACTGCATTAATCATCATCCTTCATACCGGCAATAGAATCATAACTTACTTTATTATTTTCATCAGATAAAATATTAGCGATACTATTCATTTCTACTGCATCAGGTAAAACAAATAAATTATTTTGAACTTGTTTAGGACTATCTTCAGGAGATTCATGAACCATTTTAGCAACTAATTCATAAGCTTTTTCTGAACCTTTAAGAGCATTAACTACCATCATAGCATTCATACAATCTTTAATATTATCAAGTTTTACTCCAAATAATAAATCGAGGCCTTGCATCCTTTCAATCATTTCCGGAGTAGCTTTTGCATTGACTATTTTTTTAAGTGAGTCAGAAAAACTATCTACAGCTCCTACATTATCAACTATTATTTCTCCAACTTCAAATTGTGATTTTTTCTTTTTAGCCATATACATTACCTCCTTTATATAATTATATGCAAAATAAAATAACTTCAAACAAATGAAGTTATTTTTATCATCTACTAATCTGTGTCATATTGTGAAGAGTGTATAAACTAGATATAATCACATAATCACTATAAGTAATTATATAACTAACACCACTTTATACGTACCGCACGCAATTCTTCTATAATTTCTCACGTTATAGACAGATGTTCAATTGCTGCTTTACCTTTGAGAGGAGGAAGGTTGTTAGCGCTTAGCCTGGAGGACATTAATTTTTAGTAATGTTATTATATACTAAAGTTTTTGTAAAGCATTATCTTTATAAAAACCTGTAGTACCAGTTTCATCTCCGACTTGATTAGGGTATGGTCTTCCATTCCAAATCTTTAGAATTTTTCTTGTCCAACCTATACCACCAGCAGTATTAGAATCACCGTAGCTTGAACCATTTCCAAAACCTACAATTTTTACTGTATCTCCTACTTGTAAAGTTGTAGATTCTTTATATGGAGTTATACATGCTTCAGCCATCCAACCTAAATCACCAGTAGTGTTGTACGGATATAAATGACCTACAGCTACTCTAGTAATAGTTGTCACTTTATTATGAACTACTTGTCCTGGATTTCCACCATCAGCATTTCCATATAGTTGTCCATCAATAATTACTTTATCTCCAACTCTATATTTCATACCAGGTGTTGGAGGTGTAGGTGGAGTCGGAGGCGTAGGACTTACATAGTCAATTACTGGAATTTTACCATGATATTCCCAAGAAAGAACTTGTCTTCCATTTTTAATTCTTTCACCATTCTTACCAATTTGTGAAATTTGACAACCAGGATGTCCACCTGTCCAAGCAGGAGTGACTTCAATAACTTGACCATTACCAATATATAAACCAGCATGACCATGAGAAGTCATAAGTAATATTTCACCAGGTACTAATGTTCCAAAATTACCTCTAGTAGCATTAGTCCATTCTACACAACCAGAAGGTGTAAAATCAGGTACTCCATTAGATTTATAATCACATCCTGCATGAGGTTTTCCTCTATTAGCAGGAATGAATCTACCACCCCAAAGAATTGCTTTGATTGAGCATGTACAGTCTACATACCAACCACCATTAACAAATGATGACCAATTACTTCCACCAGAACCATAGTAGTTAGGTTCATTTAGTAATTCTTTCATTCTATTTATTAAATCATAGTTTGTCATTATTTTTCCCATATTTATTCACCATCTTCTACTAATTCAATAT
>CADACC010000023.1 GCA_902786275.1 uncultured Erysipelotrichaceae bacterium
TCTTCTTATGATAGGTTTAACACCTGAAGAAAATAAAATGATTTTAGATGAATTTGAAATCATTGATAAAAATATTAATAAAATAAATGATATTGATGGTATTTCTGATGCAACACCTATGACTCATACTTTAGATGATTTTGAAGTAGAACTTAGAGAAGATGTTGCAGAAGAATCACCTTCTATTGAAGACTTACTATCTAACTGTGATCAAGTTAATGATAGAGAAGTAGAAGTACCAAAGGTGGTGGAATAATATGATGGATAAAACTATTATAGAATTACATGAACTATTAAAAGAAGGTAAAACTACTTCTGATGAATTAGTTAAGGAATCAATTAAAAAATCACATGAAATACAAGAAAAATGTAATGCTTTTGAAACTATATTAGATGATGCTAAAGGAAAAGAAGTAACAGATGATTTACTTTCTGGAATTCCTTTTGGTATTAAAGATAACTACTCAACTAAAGGAATACTTTCTACTGGATCATCTAACACATTAAAAGATTATGTTCCATTTTTTACAGCAACTGCTATAGAAAACTTAATAAAACATGGATGCGTTCCTGTAAATAAAACTTGTATGGATGAATTTGGTATGGGTGGAACTGGTACAACAGGCCATACTGGCGTTCAAAAGAACCCTTGGGATACTACTAGACAATGTGCAGGTTCTTCATCTGGATCTGCAGCTGCTGTTGCAGCAGGTGTTTATCCATTTGCAACAGGATCTGATACAGGTGATTCAATAAGAAAACCTGCAGCATTTTGTGGTATTGTTGGTTATAAACCTACTTATGGTATGATTTCAAGATATGGACTTTTTGCTTTTGCATCTAGCTTAGATCACTGCGGAGTTCTAGCTAGAACAGTTGAAGATGCTGCTATTGCAGTTGATGCAATGAAGGGTAAAGATCCTAAAGATATGACTACTTGGGATTCATCAAGTATTAATCTATATAAAGATTTAAATAGTGATGTTAAAGGTAAAAAGTTATTCTATATTAAAGAATTAGTAGATAAATCTAACTACAAAAATTTACCTAAAGAAACTGAAGAACACTTAGATAATTTCATGAAAACTCTTGAAGTTGCTAAAGAACTTGGTATGCAAGTAGATGAAGTATCTATTGATCAAAAACTTCTTAATGCTATTGCATCAGTATATGTAGTTTTATCTTGTGCTGAAGCTACATCTAATATGTCAAACTTAACAGGATTTAGTTTTGGTCCAAGAGGAGAGGGAGAAACTTTCCAAGAAATAATGAAAGATCATAGAACTAAAGGATTCTCTTCTTTAATAAAAAGAAGATTTGTAATTGGTTCTTATGTTCTTCAAACAGTTAACCAAGAAAGATATTTTAAAAATGCTCAAAGAGCTAGAAGATTAATTGTTGATGCTATTAAAGAACAATTTAAAAAATATGATGGTATGATTTTACCTGTTGGTATAGGCCCTGCTAAAAAATTAGTTAGTGATGAAATGGTTACTGACGATGAATTAACAGCACTTGATGAACACCTACAAATCGGTAACTTTGGGGGATTCCCATCAATTACAATTCCTGATGGATTTGTAAGTAATTTACCAGTTGGAGTAAATATTACAGGTAATTGTTATAATGACCAAACAGTATTAAATATTGCTTATGCTCTTCAAGAAAAAATGAGCTATAAAAATCAAATAGCTAAGGAGGTTAAGTAATATGGGAAAATATTTTGTAACTATAGGTCTTGAGATGCACTGTGAAGGATCACTTACAAATTCTAAAGTGTTCTCACCAGCTAAAAACGAATATAATAAACTTCCAAACTGTAACGTATCTCCAATCAGTACTTCATGCTAGAATTCCTGAATATATGTACTGGGAAAGAAAGAACTATTACTATCCAGATTTACCTAAAGGATATCAAATAACTCAAAACCCACCTGAAGAGTGTGTAGGTAATGGTGGTTATATTGATGTTGAAAGAGATGATGGTAGCACATTTAGAGTTACTATTGATAACTTACACTTAGAAGAAGATGCTGCTCAATTAACACATTTATATGATACATCTACTATTAATTATAATAGAGCAGGTAACCCTTTATTTGAACTTGTTACTGATCCAGTAATTCATTCAGCTGATGATGCTGTTGCATTTCTAGAAACAATGAGATCAATATATCAATATTGTGGTGTTTCAGAAGCTGATTCTAAAAAAGGTCATTTAAGATGTGACGTTAACGTATCAATATCTGAAGATGAAAATACTAAAGGAACAAAAGTTGAAATTAAAAACGTTTGTTCATTCTCATCTGTTCATGATGCAATTATTTATGAAGTTAAAAGACAATCTCAACTTAAAGATGAAGGCAGATATGATGAAGAAGTAAGACAACAAACTAGACGTTGGGATGACGAAACTGGCACAACTATTGCTATGCGTGATAAAGTTGATGCAGAAGACTACAAATATTTTGTTGAACCAAATATACCTAAAGTTAAATTAACTGAAGAATTCATTAAAAAAGTTCAAGAATCTATCCCTGAACTACCTAAAGAAAGAAAAACAAAATATATTGAGAAACTTGGTTTATCAGCATATGACGCTAATATTCTAATTAAGGAGAAAAAAGTTTCAGATTATTTTGAAGAATGTTTAAAATTAGGTGTTGAAGCTAAAACAGCTGCAAACTGGATTACAGGCCAAATTCTTGGGTTTATTTATAAGTATGATAAAAATATCGATGAAATATATTTAACACCTGAAAGACTATCAAAAATAACTGAAAACGTTAAATCTGGTAAGATTTCATCTAAACAAGCTAAAGATTTATTCTTCTTAGTTTTAGAAAGAGAAGAAGAACCAGAAAAAATTATGAAAGATGAAGGAATGGAGCAAATTTCTGATGATGGAGCTATTAAAGCTATTATTCAAGAAGTTTTAGATGAAAATCCTTCTCAAATTGAACAATATAAAGCTGGTAAAACAAATATGTTTGATTATTTTGTAGGTCAAACAATGAAAAAGACTAGAGGACAAGCAAATCCAAGCTTAGTTAGAGATATTTTAACTGAATTATTAAAATAAAAAGAGAAACAATTTAATTGTTTCTCTTTTTTCTATCTCTTGTTCTAGTTCTTTGAGTATTTTTTATAGCTTTAATTATTTCCGCTTCATTATATTCAACCAATTTAACATATGCTTGTACATTATTCTTTTTTTCTGGGTTAACTAAAATATCCTCTGAATAATATGGATCGTTAGATATAGCCGAAACATTCTTTTTTAATGATCTCAATAAAGAACTTGCCTCAGGATATTTACCTTGATTATGTAATTGTTGAATCTTTCGTTTATAAAATTCAAACAATAACGTCTGCGTTTTTGTTAATGGATCTTTACCACTATAAAATATATCATTAGGAGAATGCGCACAAAGTGTCTCTATTAATGTATCGACCTTTGTTTCATCATTTATAATTTTTAATAATTCATTTCGAATACTTTCAAGTTCATCATTAGTATAGTATGATTTTAAAACTGCATCAAGTCCGATTAAATCAACAAATTGTTCAATAATTGACACTAAAGGATTATAAGCACAGTTAATATCAATTTCTTCATTAGGTAAAGTTCTTCTCGAAAGCATCTCTGTAATCGCTTCATTGAAGGAATTAAATTTTTGTTTCTTACCATCATTTAAAGATGATACTCCACAATACATTGTGTGATTAGATAAATTATATCTTGATGAACTTAGATGAAATAATTCATGGATAATAACTCTTTTTAAATGCTCATGAAATGAGGTTTTCAATTTTCCTTCATTTACAAGTTGATCTATGGCTTGTTTTCTAATTAATATTGGTTTTAAAAGTAAAGCCATTCTATTATCAAATGCATTATATAAAGCAGGGGTAGAAGTTTGTTTTTTAGCGTCTTCTTCTTCAAGCGGACTTACATCTGGTTTAATAAGAGTAACTTGTAGAGTTTCAAGATTATTATAAAAATTTTCTCTATACTCAACAGGAATAGTTTTTTCAATATCATCAAGTATTTCTTCAAATATATCTATAGATTTTAAAATTGGATTTTTTTCAGCAATTTGATTTAATCTTTCACTTTTAAATAATCCTTTATTATTTCTTTCTAATTTTGCTTTAACTTTTGCTTTTTCTTCTTTAGAACATATACCAAAAAAACCACCAGTAAAATTTGTAATTATTGGTCCTCTAATCTGATAAACATTCTCATCTATAAATAACACTATTTTTTTCATAAGTACACCCCTTGCACGTGTAAGCGATATTATAACAATATAACCATTAAAAGTAAATAAATTATTATTGAAAAAAAGTATTATTTAGTAGTATAATACGTGTAATTTTTAAGAGGTGTTAAGGATGGCAAAAGTATATTTTTTACCAGATATTACATATGATGAAATAAAACCTGACGTTATAAAACTATATGTAGATCTAGTATCTTTATATATGGAACTTCAAACTGCATATCAGGATTTAAATCAAACACTATATGAACTAGCAGAATATAAAGATAATATTGATTTATATGTACCTGCTACTCATAAACTTCAGTATTTACAAAGTAAAATCCCATCACTTATTGATAGGGAATTAGAAATATTTAATAAAGATCAATCTTTAATACCATTTCTAGAAGAACATATTAAAAGAGAATTTGGATTAAAAAAACAACTTAATTTTGAGAATTTTTCATTTTTTGACGTATATATTAATCCTGATTATGAAGTTATTAAAGATAACTTTATTATAATGAGATTGATAAGAGCAATTAAATATTATCAAGATTATCAAGGTGAGTATTATAGATTACTAAAAGAACATATACCAGGAATTGATAAAGAAAGTGTAAGAGATTGTATTTTATATGATTATTCTGATACAGAGGCAATAAACACTTTATATGTTATAGGTTCATTAGCAGAAGAAAGTGGAGACTACCGAGCTGAAGCTAAATATAAATCTTTAATATTATTTGTAAATCCAAATATAGAGCGATTCTTTATTAATACATCATTTGATGGAAGTCACGAATTTATAAATGAACAGTATCTAGAAGCTGATGCAAAAACTATTAAAAATAAAATATTAAACACGATAGTTGCAATTCAAAGAAATAAAATAATTAATAATAATGATAAAAAAACTAATATTGTAATTAATAGTAGATTAACATTTAAACAAATTATAGATACACTTATTCATTATGATTATGATTCATCTCCATATGATACTTTCACTGAAATAATTAAGATGGAATATCTTAAAAATCGCGAAGAAATAGATCTATTATTTGCATATATCCAGCAAGCATATTTAAATATAGATGAACAATCAATTGATGATTTAGATCATTTATTTAGTGTAATGGCAAAAAAAGAAAACAATACAACAATAGGAACCACAAGATTACATCAAAAACTATTAGACTTATTAGTAAATAAGGATGACATAATAAAGCAACGAAAAGATACATGTAGAAAAAGACAAGAAATTGAATTAAGTAATTCAAATGGATTTAATAAAGATGGCTTAAATTAGCCATTTTTTTCTTTACATCATAAGCCATTATATTTTGACATAAAATAGGTAATATGGTATCATTTTTCGTGAATGCTATAAGTAACATGTTAACTATAATTGCGTAATTTCCAACCAAACTTGGTAGTGCGCAACTATTTTTTTGTATAATATGTTGCTGTTTGAAAGGAAAGAAGTATTATGTTAAAAGTTAAAAACATAAAGAAAGTTTATAAAACAGGTGAATTTAAACAAGAAGCTTTAAAAGGTGTTTCTATAGACTTTAGAGAAAAAGAATTTGTATCAATTTTAGGTGCATCTGGATCAGGTAAAACTACTTTACTTAATATAATTGGTGGACTAGATAGATATGATTCAGGTGATTTAATTATTAATAATAAATCTACTAAACAATTTAAAAATAAAGAATGGGATGCTTATAGAAATAACTGTATTGGATTTATTTTTCAAAGTTATAACTTAATTTCTCACATATCAGTTCAAGCTAACGTTGAAATGGGATTAGTTTTATCAGGTAAATCTAAAAAATATGCTCATAAAAAAGCAAAAGAATTGCTTAATAAAGTAGGTTTAAAAGATCATGCTCATAAGAAACCAAATCAACTATCTGGTGGTCAAATGCAAAGAGTTGCAATTGCAAGAGCTTTAGCAAATGATCCTGAAATTATTTTGGCTGATGAACCAACTGGTGCACTAGATTCTAAAACTAGTGTTCAAATAATGAAACTAATTAAAGAAATAGCTGATGATAAATTAGTTATTATGGTTACACATAACCCAGAACTTGCTAAAGAATATTCATCAAGAATAATAGAACTCAAAGATGGAGAATTATTATCTGATTCAAATCCTATTAAAAAAGATGAAAATACTGATTCAGAGTTTAAAATTAAGAAAACTAAAATGAGTTTCTTAAACGCATTAAAATTATCATTTAATAATATTAAAACAAAAAAGGGTAGAACATTCTTAACTGCTTTTGCATCTAGTATTGGTATTATTGGTATAGCTTTAATTTTAGCTTTATCAAACGGATTTAAAATACAAATTGATAAATTTGAAAAAGATACATTATCTCAAATGCCAATAGTTATTCAACAACAAGTTGCAATGATGGATGATAAAACAGGTAAAGAAGTAATGGATCAATATAAAGTAACTGATAAATCATATTCTAAATCTAAAAAGATTCATTCAATTAAAGATCAAAAAAGTATAACTCATACTAATAAGGTAGATTTAGATTATATCAAATATTTAGAAGAACTTGATCAAGATTTAATTGGTGGAGTAAGTTATATGAGAACTATTAATATGAACTTACTACATAAGAATAATACAACTAAAAAAGTTGAGTTATTACCTCAAGGAACACTTTTCCCACTACCAGAAAATTTTGATGGTTCAAAAGGTGCTGTAATAAAAGATAACTTTGAATTAGTTTATGGTAAGATGCCAGAAAAATATAATGAATTATTGCTACTTATTGATATAAATAATGGTATGGATGAAAACTTCTTCAAATTATTTGGTTTTGATCCTAAAAAAGAAATAACTTATGATGATATGTTAAATCAAGAATTCCAAATAGTTTTAGATAATGATTTTTATACAGAATACGGAAATCAATTTGCTCCAGCTTTAGAGTATGATCATTTATATAATGGTAAAAATAATATTACTTTAAAAGTAACTGGTATTATTAGAGGTAAAGAGGGAAGTAAGTTTGCTCAATATTCTGGTAATGGTATTACTTATAAAGAATCATTAATTGATTATGTACTTGATAAAAATAAAGACTCTAAAATTGTTAAAGCTCAAATGAATGCTAATTATAATGTCTTAACTGGTGAGAAATTTGATTTAACTACAACTGAAGGTAAGATTGCAAAAGAAAATACATTATCATATGTTGGTGGTACAACAGCTCCATATATTATTCAACTTTATCCAAAAGATTTTAAATCTAAAGATAAAGTAATAAAGCATTTAGATAAATTTAATAAAGATAAAAAAGAAGAAGATAAGATTGTATATACTGATATGGCAGAAGCTATTTCTAGCTTATCAGGTGGTATTATGGATGGAATTACTATTGTTTTAATAGCATTCTCATCTATAAGTTTAGTAGTATCATCTATAATGATTGGTATTATTATGTACATAAGTGTTCTAGAAAGAACTAAAGAAATAGGTATTTTAAAAGCTCTCGGTGCACGAAATAAAGACATCACTAGAGTATTTAATGCTGAAACATTTATTATTGGTATGGCATCAGGTTTAATTGGTTTATTAATTGCAAATGTTTTATGTATACCAATTAGTCATATAATATATAAATTAACAGATCTAGAAAATGTAGCTAGATTAAAACTTGCACATGAGGCAGTGCTTCTATTTATAAGTGTATCACTTACATTAATAGGTGGATTTATACCAGCTAAAATTGCAAGTAAAAAAGATGCAGTAGTTGCTCTTAGAACTGAATAAGATAAACATTTATTGTTTATCTTTTTTATTTGTAATATTAATAAGTTATGTTATAATTATTTTAATAATAAGAAGGTGTTGGTATAAATGTTTGGTAAGATACTATATATTAACGATAATATCGCTCATGTTGAAAATTTAATAGGTAATAATCCTGATCAACAAAGCGATTTAATGAATATGCATGTTATTTTTGAATCTAATGATCAAAGAATCTTAGGTGAAGTAACAGAATTTAATCAAGAATTAATTAAAATAAGATTTTTAGGTGAATTTATAAATGGAAAATACGTAAATGGTGTATTAAGAAAACCACTTTTATCATCTCAACTTAGAGTTATAAACGCTGAAGAATTACAAGACCTAGTTGGAGTAAGTAGTGAAGCAACATTCCCACTTGGTATGAACGCCGTTTATAAAGAATTTATGGTATATCCTAAAGTAAATGATCTATTTTCAAACCATTTAGCTATATTTGGTAACTCAGGTTCAGGTAAATCATGTGGTGTTGCAAGAATCGTTCAAAACATATTTACTTCACGCGGTTTATTATCATATAACGCAAACCTTTTTATATTTGATGCTTATGGTGAATATAAAAATGCATTTAGTAATTTAAATCAATTAAATCCAAACTATAATTATAAATTTATAACTACTAATAAAACTGATCAAGATGATTACGATTTAAAAATACCATTTCATTTACTTAATTTAGATGATATAGCTCTTTTACTTCAAGCATCAACTCATAGTCAATTACCAATAATTGAAAGAACTATTAAATTATGTCGTATATTTGCTCTTGATAGTGAAGAATCTACTGAATATAAAAATCACTTAATTGCTAAAGCATTACTTGCAGTACTTTTCTCAAATCAAACAATATCAAGTAAGAAAAATGATATATCTAAAATTATTGAAGTATGTCATACACCAGAATTTAATTTTGATTCAACAATTCAAGGCTTGGGTTATACAAGAACATTTAGTGAATGTTTTGAAATAGATTCAAATGGTAACTTTGGTGAAAGTGTTTTAATTACTGATTATATTTTAAAACATATAAGTGACGATATAGAAAACCTAGAAGAACCTAAAGATGTTTACTATACTATTGATGATTTTGCAAAAGCATTAGAGTTTACTCTTATTTCTGAAGGATTCCAAAATAATGAAAACTTATATTCAGATGCTATTATTCTAAAGGTTAGAATAAATGCCATAATAACAAGTAATTTAAAACCTATATTTGAAGCTCCAAACTATAAATCAGTTGGTGAATATATAACAAGCTTAGTTGCTAAAAACAATCGTAAATCACAAATAATAAATATTAATCTAGAAGATATTGATGATACTCATGCAAAAGTAATCGTTAAAATCTTATCAAGATTATTATTTGAATTTGCTAAAACTAATCAAAATAGAGGAAAGATTCCTTTCCATCTATTCTTAGAAGAAGCTCATAGATATATTCAAAGAGATACAGATACATTCTTAATTGGTTATAATATCTTTGATAGAATAGCTAAAGAAGGACGTAAATATGGAGTTATTTTAGATATTATTAGTCAAAGACCTGTTGAAATATCTGATACCGTTATTGCACAGTGTTCAAATTTCTTAATATTTAAAATGACACACCCTAAAGATATTAAATATATTGAAGAAATGCTTCCAAATATATCTTCTGATGTAATTGAAAAGCAAAAAATATTACAACCAGGAAATTGTGTTGCTTTTGGTTCAGCATTTAAAATACCTATGATTATTAAAATGGAAATGCCAAATCCATCACCACACTCATCATCTTGTGATATTACAAATGTATGGAAAGCAAATTAGAACTTAAGTAAAACTTAAGTTCTTTTTATTTGACTTTATTAGTTATTTAAAGTAAGATATAACCTAATTTTAAAGGGATGTTTTACTATGAAAGTTATCGAAGAAATTGAAATATATGATCATGATGGAACTAGATTAAATACTATACTTAAAACAAGAAAAGAACTTACTAAATTATATTTTTCTTTTCTCGGAATTATGAATAATAGTGAAGTAGATATTACATCTAAAATATTTAATGTTTTAATGCATAAAACCATGTTTGAAAGAGTAAATCTAGAAACCTTAAAAAATGATCCTAACATATATAAATTTTTTGAAATGGTTGAAATGTATTATCACCAATGTGTAACAGTTCATCCAAGACTTACTAAATCATTAAGACTTGTAGTAGAAATGTATGATTTTTATACAACTTACAATTTAACAGAATTAAAGGATATACGTGATTATGAAACAAAAAATCTTGTATGTTATATAGATGATAGTATGAGTCCTGATGGAAAAAAAGTAGTAGTATCATTTCCAATTGTTGAAGAAATTTTACCATTTTTACTTGAAGATATGAGAGCAACACAAACAGTTGAAAGAAATATAATTATGAATGATTTTGCGAAAAAATTAATAAATGAATTATATAAAGCTAAGAAAACAAAAAGAGATAATAAATACGTTGCTGAAATAAATGATGAAATAGCTAAAGATGATGAATATTTTGCTGAAGTATTAGATGACTATGAAGAAT
Source organism: uncultured Erysipelotrichaceae bacterium (assembly GCA_902786275.1). Lineage (GTDB taxonomy): Bacteria > Bacillota_I > Bacilli_A > RF39 > UBA660 > RUG13160. The sequence goes on from CADACC010000023.1 coordinate 10,664, forward strand.
CAAAAGAATCAACTTTAAGTGAACTATCTTATGAAATAGTTATCCCTCCAACTGTATACAATGATCTTGATACATTTAATGAAGAGTTCTATCGAAATATAATTGGTAAGCAAGATAAAGATTTAATGATGAGTTTATCTCAAATATTTGATGAAGAGTTTAAAAAAGAAAATAGAGATAATAAAAAACTAATAAAAAGAATAGAAGAATTATTAAATAATTTTAGTTATGAAGTAGAAGCAATATGTCTTGATAACTTAACTAAAAAATATAAAATAGAAGAAATAATTGATAAATTTCATAAGATATTTTATAACATCTATTATTCAGAAAACTTTGATATTCTCTTTAATCCAGAAAACGATTTTGGAGATGAAGGAAGAGATTAACATGTAAACTTTACTTAAATATATTGTAAGTAAAGTTTTCTTTTGTTATAATTTAAGTACCTAGTATAATGGTTTGTCTATATAAAACCGACTATGATAAATTATACGGGAATCTAATTGGGTATATGTGTTGAAGACCTATTAATTTAGGGATCCTAATTATATTCATGTGATGCCCACCTCGCGAGAGCGGGATTTTATCAATACAAACTGTTTACTAGGTTTTTAATTGGAGAAATATATATGATTGATGATCGAATTTTAAAAATTATTCCTAAAGAAAAATTAGATGTAATTCAAAATCTTAAAGTTTTAATTGTTGGAGTAGGTGGAGTAGGTGGATACGCCCTAGAATCCTTAGTTAGAACTGGAATAAAAAATATTACTATAATTGATAAAGATAAAATTGATGAATCGAACTTAAATCGACAAATAATTGCTTTAAAAAGTAATATAAATAAAAGCAAGGTTGAAGAAGCAAAGAAAAGAGCTTTAGATATAAGAAATGATATAAATATCAATACTTATGAATTATTTTTAGATAAAAATAATTTAGTAAGTACTTTAGATGAAAATAAATATGATTATATAATTGATGCATGTGATAATGTTACAGTCAAACTAGAACTTATTAAATATGCTCAAGAAAATAATATTGAATTAATTTCATCACTTGGAACTGGAAATAGATTAAACCCTGAAGAATTAAAAATAACAACGCTAGATAAAACATATAATGATCCTTTAGGTAAAGTTTTAAGAAAACTTGTTAAAGATAATAACTTAAATAAGAAAGTAACAGTTTTATGGTCAAAAGAAATACCAATTAAAACCTTAGATCGAACTCCTGGATCACTTATGTTTGTTCCTGCATCAGCCGGAATATTAATTGCTAGCTATATAATTAGAAAGGAACTAAACAAATAATGAGCTTAATAAGTCTTAAAAATGTATCTAAATTTTATTATAGTAAAGGAGTTATAGCATCAGGTTTTTCCAAAGTAAGTTTGGATTTAAACGATGGTGAGTTTGTTGCTATTACCGGAGAGAGTGGATCAGGAAAATCTACTCTTTTAAACGTTATAAGTGGACTTGATACATATGAAGAAGGTGAAATGTATATTAATGGTAAAGAAACAAGCCATTATACAGAAAAAGACTTCGAAGACTATAGAAGGAAATATATAGGTAATATATTTCAATCATTTAATCTAGTAAATAGCTATACAGTTTATCAAAACGTAGAATTAGTACTATTATTAAATGGTGCAAAGAAAAAAGAAATAAAAAAACATGTCTTAAATTTAATAAAAGAAGTAGGTTTATACAAGTTTAGAAATCAAAAGGTGTCTAAATTATCAGGTGGTCAAAAACAAAGAGTTGCAATTGCAAGAGCACTAGCAAAAGATACACCAATTATAATTGCAGATGAACCAACAGGTAATCTTGATTCAAAATCTGCAAATGAAGTACTAAAACTATTAAGTGAAATAGCTAAAGATAAATTAGTAATAGTTGTAACTCATAATTATGAACAGATAGAAAAATACGTTACTCGAAAAATAACAATGCATGATGGTAAAATTATTGAAGATAAATCCATCAAAGAAGTAAATAAAAAAGAAAATATTAAAACATCAGAATATAAAAACATCACAAAATTTAATAAACTAAGACTTGGTATAAGAAATGCATTTAATATTAAAGTAAAATTCTTACTACTATTATTCATATATTTATTTATAGCATTTGCTTTATCTTATGAGTATTCATCATATAAAGAAGAAAAATATGCATTAAATAAAGATGGATATAACCAATATTTTATGGATTTAGATGATAAAAGAATAATTATAAATAAAAAAGATAAAACTCCATTTACAGAAGAAGACTATAAAAAAATAAGTAAGTTAGATAATATAGATACAATTGAAAAAAATGATGCCGTAATTGATGCAAGTGAATCTATTTATGATAATAAAGATTACTGGATTAGTGGTTTAACTAAACCTATAAATAATTATAAATATAAAAGTGTAGATGTTGGAAGGATGCCAGAAAACAGTAGTGAGGTATTAATTGTTGCATCTAAAGACAACTATTATATTAATAATGAAGCTGAAAAAATTCTTGATAGTACTTTTTATGTTGTAAGTGATCAAACAAGTGATATAGATAAAAAATTTGAACTTAAAATAGCAGGTATTAAATATGTAAATTATTACGAAATTACCGATGGTTTTGATACTGTTTTATACTTTAGTGATGAAATAATTGACTACTATGTATTTGGTAAAAATCAATTATATTCCGATACTAAAGTTAAAATAAATGATATTTATTATAAAAATGAACAATACAATAATTTACTTAAAATAGAAGCAAATAAAAATGTTCCAGATGGAAAAGCATACTTTCCAGAAGACTATTCATATTACTGTAAAAACAGTAGATGTAAAAACAAAAAGATATCTGTAAAAGTAGACAATATGTATTTTAATGACGAATTAGAATTAACCATTAATAAAACTTATAACAAAAGAAATCTAACAAGATTAACAGGTCTTAAAAATTACTATAATAATGAAGGCAAAATTTTTATAAGTATAAATGATTATAATCGTCTTTATAATAAAGGAATATATCAAATTACCGTTAGAGTAAAAGACTTTCAAAAAATAAACGAAACAGATAAACAACTACAAAAAAATGGATTTAATACTTTTAAAATATCTGATAACTTAATACTTCCTGATAATATATATGTTTTAAATATTGTTAAAACCATAGTAATTATAATTTTAGTAGCTATTTTATTTGTAATTACATATTTTGTAACAAAAGTTATTCTAAAATCTAGAAACACATATTTTTCAACTATAAGAATGTTAGGATCAACTAAGAAAGTATGTAAAAACCTACTTAGTATAGAACTTATAATTATATCTAATATAGCTTATATATTATTTTTAGCATCTTTATTAATGTATCGATTTAACATATATAAGTTTAAACCTATCAAGATTATTTCAACATATATATCAAATAAAGAATTAATAATTATATATGTAATTATTAGTTTAATGTCTTACTTTATAAGTTTAAAATTTGCAAGAAATATCTTTAAGAAAAGTGCTATATCAACTATGAAGGAGGACATTTAAATATGATAGAGATTAAAAACTTACATAAATATTTTAATAAACATAAAAAAAATGAACTACATGTTATAAATAATATCTCAGTTAAACTTCCTAAAAAGGGATTAATAGCACTTCTAGGACCTTCTGGTTCAGGTAAAACCACTATGTTAAACCTAATTGGTGGTTTAGATAAACAAAATAAAGGTCAAGTTATAATAAATGAAAGTAAAATAACTAAAAGAAATTTTCTAAAAAGAGATAAAATAAGAACACTCAATATAGGTTATATATTTCAAGATTATAAGTTAATAGATAACGATAGCGTTTTTGATAACGTTTCACTTTCGTTAAAACTTCTAGGAGTTAAAAATAAAAAAGAAATAAAAAGAAGAGTAGAGTTTATCCTTGATAAAGTAGGAATGCTAAGATATCGCTATAGACCCGCAGGAATGTTATCTGGTGGAGAAAGACAAAGAGTAGCAATTGCAAGAGCATTAGTTAAAGATCCAGATATAATTTTAGCAGATGAACCAACAGGTAACTTAGATTCTAAAAATAGTATTGA